>NZ_VSRV01000001.1:3300000-3526940 GCF_008122525.1 Marinomonas sp. IMCC 4694 | reverse complement strand
TGTAAACGTACTCCCTGGTTGAGTGACAGACAAGAAGCGGATATTACATCGACCACTAAAAGTTATCCACATATAAATCGAAAAAAACCCAATCGCGATGGCGACGACACACAGTTGATAACAAGCAGAGTTATGCACACCAGTAGATAAACGCACCAGGATGTGTATAAAAAGCACCTTTACCCACAAGTAAACATTGAATTATTTTACAAAAACACACAAGTGGATAAGTTTTTATCCTCCTGTTTTTTATACACATATCATCGTAAAAAAACCAATCTGTGGATAAATAAAATAAAATACGCGGGGGTTATCCACTTAAAAAATGTAACCCTGTGTGTAACTACTGGATGATATGTGCGTTTCTTTTTTGATAATTAAACCTCGCTAAGCATTGAATTTACTAAGGAAAGGCTCTAAAATCCGCGCCCTGATTTGACCAATCAATGGTAGAGGCTTGGCGACTGCTAACCCTCAAAACTCAAACACTGCATTCAGTGAGAGAATTAAGATGAAAAGAACTTTTCAACCGAGCGTTCTAAAACGCAAACGCAACCACGGTTTCCGTGCTCGTATGGCAACTAAAGGCGGACGTCAAGTTATCGCTCGTCGCCGTGCTCGCGGCCGCAAGGTACTAAGCGCATAAACACGCCGATGACCGACTATTGTTTTCCTCGGCACGTCAGACTTCTGAATGCCGAGGATTATCAATCCGTCTTTAACGACACTTCTTCCAAAGTCTTCGCTGGCGAATTTCTTTTATTGGCACGCAAACGAGATGACAACCAAACTCGGTTAGGTCTTATTGTGTCGAAAAAAACGGACAAACGTGCGGTAGGCCGGAACCGTATCAAACGCTTGGTACGTAATTCATTTCGCCATCACAAAACCCCTCTTTCTGGTCTTGATATTGTTTTTTTAGCACGGCAAGGCATCAAAGAGCTGGAAAACGTCGATTTACACAACCGACTCGACAAGGCATGGGGGCAATTAGCCAAAAAAGCCCTAAAATCACCTCAAAGCAAAAAACACGAGCAGTCTACGTAAAAATAGGCTGAAAAAACTGCCAAAGGCTGGTTTAATAGCGCGTGATTTTTATAAGGGTTCCGTGAACCTATCGTCCAACCAAACAAATTAGTTGAATACCATGGATTACAGACGTTACTTTTTATGGGGTGCGCTTTTTATCAGTGGCTACATGCTGTTTTTGCAGTGGAGCCAAGATTATGGCCCACAGTCCACTCAGAGCGTAGTTCAAAGCACACCGTCTCAAACCGAGACAAATACTCAAACGAGCACTGATTTGCCTGTGGCAACTCAAAGCGCAGTCAATGCCAACGCCGAAATCCCACAAAGTGCAAAAATCATTGCACCAGGGAAATTGATTGAGGTGACGACGGATACGCTTCGTGTCTCTATCAACCCTGTGGGTGGTGACTTAGTGGCTGCCGCCCTTCTACAATACAAAAAAGAATTAGGCAAACCTGATCCTTTTGTTATTTTAGAAGACGGCGTCGAACGAACTTACGTCAGTCAAAGTGGCCTAGTGGGTCAGAATGGTCCCGATGCTTCAGCGGATGGCCGTCCTGTTTACCAGTCTGAACAAACCACTTACCGTTTGGCTGAAGGAGACGACTCTCTCGATGTCAATTTGTATTACACCGATGCGAGCGGCGTAAAATACACCAAAACGTTTCGTTTTATGAAGGGTAAATACCGTATTCGCCAATTAATTACCGTAGACAATACGGCCTCCACTATGTGGCGTGGTAATTTGTTTGCGCAAATAAAACGCGATAACACACCCGATCCTAGCCAAGCCACCAGTATGGGCCTGCAGCCTTATTTAGGAGGTGCTATTTCGGATGAACAAACAAAATACAGTAAAGTGTCTTTCTCTGACATGAAGGATGAACCGGTCAAAACCACCACGACCCAAGGCTGGGTTGCCGTTCTTCAGCATTATTTTGTGTCTGCTTGGATTCCAGAGCAAGGCCAAAAAGTCACGATGCAAGCTAGAACCAATGGTGATTTTAATATCATCGGTTTTACTGGCTCGCCGGTAGAAATAGCACCGGGTAAGCAGGGCACATTGAGTTCGACATTTTATGTGGGACCGAAATTGCAAGATCACCTACAGGACACGGCTGAAAATTTAGAATTAACCGTAGATTACGGCTGGTTATGGTGGTTGGCGAAACCCTTGTTTTGGTTGTTGACACTGATTCAATCTTTCGTGATCAACTGGGGTATTGCCATTATTTTGATCGTGGTATGTGTAAAAGCCATCTTCTTTAAGCTCTCTGCTGCTAGCTATCGTTCAATGGCAAAAATGCGTAAATTTGGCCCAGAGATCGCTAAACTTAAAGAAAAGCACGGCGATGATCGCCAAAAAATGTCCCAAGAAATGATGGCATTGTACAAAAAAGAGAAGATAAACCCATTGGGTGGCTGCTTGCCTATCTTGGTGCAAATGCCGGTTTTCCTTTCTTTGTACTGGGTACTCATGGAGTCTGTTGAGTTACGTCATGCACCATTTTTCTTATGGATCAATGACTTATCAGTAATGGATCCTTACTTTATACTGCCTATCTTAATGGGTTTAAGTATGATGGGACAACAAATGTTGAACCCAACACCGCCAGATCCAATGCAAGCTCGCATCATGAAGATTATGCCTATCGCATTTACGTTCTTCTTCTTGTGGTTCCCAGCCGGTCTCGTTTTGTACTGGGTAACAAACAACAGCTTGTCGATCATTCAGCAGTACATCATTACTAAACGTATCGAACGAGAGGCGTAACGCACTCGCGTTAATCTGCTCTTCGATAAAAAAGGCTTCCCAATGGAAGCCTTTTTTACGTTTAGATTGCCATGATTTCCCAGCTAATGGACAATGACGATAATTTCTACTCATTCCTTTTTCTAGTTCATCGCACAGAGTTTGATTATGACCGATTTCCAATACGCCACAGACCAAGACACGATTGCCGCGCAAGCCACCGCTCCTGGGCGAGGTGGCGTAGGGATCATTCGTTTATCAGGCCCAAAAAGCCTTGCCATCGCCAAACAAATAGTCGGCTTTGAACCGAAACCACGCTACGCCCATTACGTGCCGTTTAAAACCACGAATCAAGAACAACTGGATGAAGGCATCGCCTTGTATTTTCCGGGGCCAAACTCGTTTACTGGCGAAGACGTCTTTGAATTGCAAGGCCACGGCGGCCCTGTGATTATGGACATGCTACTGAGTCACTGTGTGGCACTAGGTGCCCGTTTAGCACGCCCGGGCGAGTTTTCCGAACGCGCTTTCATGAACGACAAAATGGACTTAACGCAAGCGGAAGCCATCGCTGACTTGATCGACAGCACCTCAGAACAAGCCGCGAAATGCGCGTTACGCTCCTTGCAAGGCGCCTTTTCGAAACGCGTGGACGAACTGGTCGAAGCCTTGATTCATCTGCGTATTTACGTGGAAGCGGCCATTGATTTTCCAGAAGAAGAAATCGACTTTATCGGTGACGGAAAAGTCGCCGCGGAATTGGCTGGGATTCAAGCCAAACTGCAAACCGTTTTAAAAGAAGCCAACCAAGGCGCCTTGATTCGTGAAGGCATGAACGTCGTCATCGCAGGACGACCGAATGCGGGGAAATCCAGCTTACTCAACGCCTTATCAGGCAAAGAATCCGCCATCGTGACCCACATCGAAGGCACAACACGTGACGTCTTGCGCGAGCACATTCACTTGGATGGCATGCCGCTGCACATTATCGACACCGCGGGGTTACGCGACAGTCCAGACGAAGTAGAGCGCATCGGAATTCAGCGCGCGTGGGATGAAATCAGCAAAGCCGATCGTATTTTAATGATGGTCGACAGCCAATCCATCGACAGCAAAAACCCAAACGAGATTTGGCCCGATTTCATCGACCAACTTGGCGGCACCGAACATTTAACGCTGGTGCGAAATAAAGTCGATTTAACCAAAGAAAGCACAGGAATCGAAATGGTCTCAGGCGTCCCTGTGATCTCCTTGTCAGCAAAAACAGGGGAGGGCGTTAATCATCTTACTGACCATCTAAAAGCGGTTATGGGCTTCGACAGCACGACTGAAGGGGGTTTTATCGCTCGCCGCCGTCACATCGAAGCGCTCAATAAAGCAAAACGCTTTTTAGACGCCGGAGATGAACAACTTCACGGCTACGGCGCAGGGGAATTGCTCGCGGAAGATTTAAAAGAAGCCCAACAAGCGTTAAGTGAAATCACCGGCGCGTTTACCAGTGATGATTTACTGGGTCGCATCTTTGGCTCGTTTTGTATCGGTAAGTAATCACTGAAATAAGGGCTGATTTCAGTGCAACCCTTGTCCTAACTTGATCACCGCCGCCACGTTACGAGCAGTGGTGATCAGGTTTTGCTCGCCTTGTGTTAAGACGTTATCCAAGCTATCTAGCGCCGGAATAATAGGGAATATCGCCAACATGCCGTGAGCCAAAATTGCCTCGGCATCTTGGCCCAAACTGCCCGCGATGCCAATGGCTGGGATGTTTTGAGCATTCGCTTGTTTTAACACCCCCATAGGCGTTTTACCAAACACTGTTTGACCATCAAGCCGGCCTTCACCGGTAATCACCAAGTCTGCTCCCTGTAACTTGTTCACTAAACCCACTGTATCCATGACAATCTCGATGCCTGGTTTTAACATCGCATTGAGAAAGACTTTCGCCCCCAGTCCCATGCCACCTGCCGCACCAGCGCCAGCGTCCAGTCGGTGATCCGCAAAACCGCTTTGCACCAAAACATCAGCAAAATGCGCCAAGGTATCGTCGAGCAAAGACACTATTTCTGGCGTAGCGCCTTTTTGTGGACCAAAAATAGCCGAAGCACCACGTTCACCACATAACGGATTATCCACGTCACAAGCGACGTCGAAGCGGCATTCTGATAGAAGAGGGTGCGCTTGGCTCACATCAACATGACTCAATTGTGCGAGCGCCATGCCGCCAAAGGGCAGTTCTTGATGATTCTCGTCTAGGAATTGAATGCCCAATGCTTGTGCCAGACCAACGCCAGCGTCATTGGTTGCACTGCCACCTAAACCAAGAATAATGTGTTTGATGCCTCGGTTAAGAGCGTCTTTTATCAGCTCACCCGTTCCGAAGCTTGTGGTATAACGAGGATCTCGCTGCTCTCGCGGCACCAGATGAAGGCCTGAAGCAGACGCCATTTCGATCACCGCGGTGGTCGGCTCTTGGCCATCTACCGCCCCCAAAATACCGTATTGCGCCATGACTCTATTGCCCAACGGTCCGGTTACTTCAAGGTCAATAAAATGACCTTGAGTCGCATCCACCATGGATTGCACTGTTCCTTCCCCCCCATCCGCCATCGGAACTTTGAGATAGTCCGCACGAGGAAATACCTGACGAAAACCCGTTTCAATCGCATCAGCGACCTCGAGTGCCGTTAAACTTTCTTTAAACGAATCGGGAGCAATCACAATCTTCATAGTTAATCCTTACTGTTGGAATACCGGCCTTAGCGATGAAAAAACAGCAATAGATTACCCTTTTACCTTCACCAATACTCGACCACGTACCTTTCCATCAAGCAATTTATGGGCCGTTTCAACCACTTGGTCAAGCGTGATTTCCGCACTGATTGCATCATAATCTTCGGCCTGCAATAGTTCACTCAGGCGCTGCCATGCTTCAATGCGATCCGTTAATGGTCGCATAACGCTGTCAATGCCGATGAGTTTGACACCGCGCAAAATGAACGGCGCGACGGAAGCAGGGAAGTCCATGCCTTGCGCTAAGCCACAAGCGGTTACTACGCCGCCGTATTTTGTGCTTGCGCAAGCGTTGGCTAAAGTGTGGCTTCCGACGCAGTCGATAACGCCCGCCCAACGCTCTTTTTGTAAGGGTTTACCTGGCTCAGACAGTGTGTTTCGATCGATGATGTCGCTCGCACCCAGATTTTTCAAATAATCGCTTTCCGCCATTCGTCCCGTCGACGCCACAACCTGATAGCCCAATCGATTAAGCAAACGTATTGCATAGCTGCCCACGCCACCGTTTGCCCCTGTCACTAAAATCTCACCAGAATCCGGTGTCACACCTTGTTTTTCAAGCGCTAAAACCGACAACATAGCGGTATAACCTGCTGTACCTATTGCCATCGATTGCTTAGCGTCTATACCTTTCGGAAGCGGAATAAGCCAGTCGCTTTTAAGCCGCGCTTTTTCAGCTAAGCCGCCCCAATGCATTTCGCCAACCCCAAAGCCGTTCAGTATGACAAAATCACCTTCAGAAAATCGTTCAGAGTGACTTTGTAAGACCTTACCCACTAAATCTATGCCCGGCACCATGGGAAAAGAACGCACAACAGGGGACTTGCCAGTGATGGCTAAGCCATCTTTGTAATTTAGCGTGCTGTAATGAACTTCAACCAATACATCCCCTTCGGGTAGCTGATCGTCATTAAGCTCAACCACTGATGCCACACTTTTTTTGTTTTCTTGAGTAATGAGAATACCTTGAAACATAACAACTCCTTTTTAGACTGGTCGTCTATTTAATTCGCTAAAAAAACCAAGCCTAAGTGCTTGGCGCTAAAAAATAACAAGGCTATTTCACTTTAATCGCCTGAATAAAGAAATGTAGAAACACAGATAATGGTTGTGTATTTTTCATTAAGCGTGTTCGATGCACCGCGCCCTCCCAACCAACCCAAAATGCTTGGGATGTGTTTTCAATGGAGTCCAACAGGACAACATCCCCTTTGTCTAAAGCAAGTTGAAGACTAGCAGCCACGCGAATCTGCCAGCTTTGGTAGGTTTGTTGAAGCTGTTCTCGCAACTCATCCGACAAGTGTGTCGACTCTTGTTCTAAATTTCCGACTAAACAGCCACGTTTGTAATCATGGCGAATGATGCCGTCTTGAGCATCTTGGGCAAAGCGCTGCAGACGCACTAACGGTGGAAAGGCATCATCTAATAAAAAATAATCCAGCTTGGCTTCAAAATAACGACGATAACGAGCTAAAACCGCCAAACCAAAGACCTCTTTACTAGAGAAGTAATGATAAAAAGACCCCTTTGGCACACCGATCGATTTTAAAATAGGATCGATACCGCTGCGGGTAAAACCCGATTCTGTCAGCATCAACATACCAGCGCGTAAAAGCGCATCTCGAGTATCTAAAGTGTCTGTTGGCTGCTTTTTGGGCCGCCCACGACGAGGCTTGTTAGGTCGATGGATGGTGGTTGGGGCATCAAGGATAGTAAGCAAGTGTTTTACCTGACAGGGAAATACGATAAAGACTAATTTAGACTGATCGTCTATTAAATTCAAGTGTAAAATCCATGATCCGTAGAAGAAGCCTACACGACTGCATTTTCTCTCTGTTTGTCTTGAGTGGGTGGCGATCCAAAATAGCGCTTATAATCTCGACTAAATTGGTGAATACTTTTATACCCCACCTCAAAACCAATTTGCCCCACATTAAGGCCTCCTTGGTTCAATAACATTTGGGCTTTTAGCAGACGTAATTGCTTTAAATATTGCAAAGGCGAAGAACCACTCACATTTTTAAAGTGATGATGAAAGCTAGAAACACTCATATTGGCTTCTTCCGCCAACTTTTCAACTCGAACTTCTTGGTTTAACAATGCATTCATTTTTTGGACACATTGAACAATACGAGAAAACTGACCTTGATTAACAACCAACTCTCTTAATACGTTTGCTTCTGGGTTTTGAAGTGCTTCAAAAATAACTTCTCGAACACGACTGGCGCCCATTATTTTTGCGGTTCTAGGATCGTACATCGCACGCACCAAACGAACCAATGCGGCTGCCATATCCTGGCTGACAGGTACTGAAGACATAGGACAACTAGGGGTACTTTGCTCAGTATAGTCGTCTAAGGAGTCAGAAACCAACTCAGATAATAAAGCAAAATTAACATCAATTGATATGCCTAAAAGTGGCTGTTCTAAAGTGGCAAATGTTTCACACTCAAAAGGCAAAGGCAGAGATTGCACCAAAAAATGCCCAGGATTGTAATGAATCTCTTTGTCTCCGAAATAACCAATTTTTTGCCCTTGAGCGATAATAGTAAGCCCTGGTCGATACATAAAGGGCATTCTAGGAATCGATTTTGCGCATTTCATCAGTCGCACATTGGGAATCAGTGTGTCGCAAAAACCATCATCATCAACCAATGGTTTGATCAAATTAATTAAATGACTGTCTGCCATAGGTCTGCCTTGCTTTCTAAAATTCAATAGATACATTATCGTTTTTAGAGTTAGTAATAAAAGTTAATTTTTGTTTATTCAGAGAAATAGGCAAAAATATAAGAATAATGCACAACACAAAACGAAGCACTTTGCTTTACAATGAACAGCATACTAATTGATATTCACGTACTGGAGTAACCCTTTATGAGCCATACAAAATCCTATGCAGCACTGTCTGCAACAACCCCTTTAGTACCATTTTCATTTGAGCGCCGCGCCCTTCGTGAAGACGATGTAAACATTGATATTCTTTATTGTGGTGTCTGTCACTCAGACATTCACGTTGCTGAAAGTGACTGGGGGCCAAGCACTTACCCTATTGTTCCCGGACATGAAATTGTCGGCCGAGTCACAGAGATCGGCAGTAAAGTAAGTAAATACAAAGTAGGCGATATTGTTGGCGTGGGTTGTATGGTCGACTCTTGTCAGCACTGTACACACTGCGCAGCAGATTTAGAGCAATATTGTGATAATGGCATGGTTGGCACTTATGGTTTTAACGACTTAATCGACGGCACTTTAACCTACGGCGGTTATTCTGATCATATCGTTGTGCGTGAAAAATTTGTCCTGTCCATTCCTGAAGCTTTGGCATTAAGTAAAGCCGCTCCTCTGTTGTGTGCAGGAATTACGACCTATTCACCACTTCGTCATCACGACATTAAAGCTGGCGATAAAGTGGGTATTTTAGGAATGGGTGGCTTAGGCCATATGGGGGTGAAATTCGCCAAAGCCTTTGGTGCAGAAGTAACTATTTTCACTCGTTCTGAAAGCAAGATTGCGGAAGCAAAAAAACAAGGTGCTGATCATGTGATTGTTTCAACGGACGATGCGCAAATGGCAGCTGCTGCAATGACGTTTGACTACTTATTAGATACAATTCCTGTACAGCATGAGTTAACTGGCTATCTTAATTGCCTAAAAGTGGACGGTGTCCATATTCTCGTTGGTTTGGTAGAGCCGATGGAACCTGCGCCTCACACAGCAAGTTTAATTTCGAAACGTCGTACCATTACAGGTTCTATGATTGGTGGTATTGCAGAAACACAAGAAATGTTGGATTTTTGTGCCGAACACAACATTGAATGTGACGCAGAGATGATCAATATCCAAGACATTAACCAAGCGTATCAACGTATGAAAAAAGGCGACGTAAAATACCGTTTTATCATTGATATGAAGAGTTTGAAAAAAGACATTTAATCACGCTTCTTGATGTTGTTTTAAAATCGGTTAATCGTTAAAACGCCTTCACAGGCGTTTTTTTTTGCTCTATTTAAAAAAGCGAGAAAGTTCG
Source organism: Marinomonas sp. IMCC 4694 (assembly GCF_008122525.1). Classification (NCBI taxonomy): domain Bacteria; kingdom Pseudomonadati; phylum Pseudomonadota; class Gammaproteobacteria; order Oceanospirillales; family Oceanospirillaceae; genus Marinomonas; species Marinomonas sp. IMCC 4694. The sequence continues at coordinate 3,517,338 of NZ_VSRV01000001.1, read as the reverse complement.
CTTGACCGCCCCCGCTGTTGCCATCCTAACCGGTTAATTAAGACAGAAGCGGCCCTCTTTTCCCACCCCCGTGGGATCCACGCACAAAACATGGCACGCATACTTAAAGACCGAACGATACCTACTCACTCAATCACAATAAGCCTTATTTTGGTCGTTTGATCTGATAAAAATAACGACGAAAAATAGTTACGCACAAGTGGATATTTTCGAATGGTCTTTCTTTCTCCACAACGACTCATACACCCGTAAAACGGGGTTTAGTGTAATTATTCACATTAGTGTTACAGAAAAAGGGCAGTTAAATGGCATTTTTTTATTTATTTACTTGTGGATTAAATTTTATCAAAAACGACAGTTAACCATCAAAAAAAACGAATAATATGTTATTAAACATAAAGATAGCGACAAACTCAAACCAAAAACAGACTGTTGATAAGTATGGTGATAGCTTGATAAGAAGTTTTGCACAGTTTTTAACAACTCAGCACATAAAATATCAAAGTGTATAACTATCACTTTTATGCACAGGAATAGGTTATCCACACAACAGGAAAGGAAGGGGGTAATTAACAAGTTATTATCGTCAGAAGTAGATGATTTATAATGAAAAAAAAATGTTACCCACAGAATTTCGCTTACTATATAAACATAACAAACATAAAAGATCTTATATACTTACTTAATTATATTAATATTGATGACCGGGTAACTGAGGGTGGATCTCTATCTTTTTGGTAATTTGCCTATATACTAAGCGCCCTGATCGATGACTGATTGATTGTCACTCATTGTGTTTAATTTATTTGTAATACTGAGGTTTATGTGGATTTCCCAAGTCGCTTTGATGTGATTGTAGTTGGTGGCGGTCATGCTGGTACCGAAGCGGCATTGGCCGCCGCGCGTATGGGTGTAAAAACGTTGTTACTTTCCCACAACATTGAAACTTTAGGGCAAATGTCCTGTAACCCAGCCATTGGAGGGATTGGAAAGTCACATTTAGTAAAAGAAATTGATGCATTAGACGGCGTTATGGCTCTCGCTACGGATAAAGCAGGCATTCAATTTCGTACTTTAAATTCTCGAAAGGGGCCTGCCGTTAGAGCAACACGAGCCCAAGCCGATCGTATTTTATACAAGGCTGCCATTCGACATTCGTTGGAAAATCAACCTAACCTTTGGTTGTTTCAGCAGTCTGTTGAAGATCTTATTGTTGAAGATGGGGCCGCACGAGGGGTGGTAACGCAAACAGGGATTCGTTTTAACAGTAAAACAGTCGTGCTTACCGCCGGGACTTTCCTCGGTGGCATCATTCATATTGGATTAAAAAATCACTCTGGTGGACGAGCCGGTGAACTCCCATCAATAGGATTGGCTGAAAAATTACGGGTATTGCCGTTTCGCGTTGATCGATTAAAAACAGGTACACCGCCACGGATTGACGCCCGCTCTGTTGATTTTTCACAAATGCAAGCACAGCCCGGTGATGACATTACTCCGATCATGTCCTACATGGGCAGCCGCGCTTTGCACCCAAGACAAATAGAATGTTTTATTACACACACGAACGAGGTCACTCACGACATCATTCGTGCAGGCATGGATCGATCTCCTATGTACACTGGAGTGATTGAGGGCGTTGGCCCACGTTATTGCCCATCGATAGAAGATAAAATAGTACGATTTGCCGATAAAAATTCGCATCAGATTTTTATTGAACCGGAAGGGCTAACCACCCATGAATTGTACCCAAATGGCATTTCTACTTCCTTGCCTTTTGATGTGCAAATTGAGTTAGTTCGGTCGATGAAAGGGATGCAAAATGCTCATATAACGCGCCCCGGTTACGCCATTGAATACGATTACTTTAATCCTCAAGATTTGAAATATTCACTGGAAACAAAACACATGCCAGGGTTGTTTTTTGCTGGACAAATTAACGGAACAACAGGATACGAAGAAGCGGGTGCTCAAGGCTTACTGGCAGGGCTAAATGCGGCACGGTTGGCGCAAGACAAAGACGCTTGGACGCCTCGTCGTGACGAGGCTTACCTTGGTGTATTGGTGGACGATCTAATTTCTATGGGTACCAAAGAGCCGTATAGAATGTTCACCAGTCGCGCGGAATACCGTCTTATTTTACGTGAAGACAATGCCGACCTTCGTTTAACGGAAAAAGGGCGTGAACTGGGTATGGTATCCGATGAGCGCTGGGCCGCATTTTGCAAAAAACGTGAAGCTATCGAAATCGAAACACAACGTTTGAAATCCAGCTGGATCGTACCGAATTCACCTGAAGCGGCCGTAATTAACCCGAAATTAGAAACCCCGATTCATCATGAATACAGTCTACTAGACTTATTAAAGCGTCCAAATGTTGTGTATGCTGATGTGGCTCATTTAAAAAATGTGCCTGATCAAGCTGTAGATGAACAAGTTTCCGAACAAGTTCAGATCGCTGTAAAATACGCAGGTTATATTTCTCGACAAGCTGAAGACATTGAACGTTTACGTCGTCAAGAAAATACCGTTTTACCCGAAGATTTGGACTATTCCAAAATGGAAGGCTTGTCTAATGAGATCAAACAAAAACTGACCCAGTTACGACCAGAAACCCTCGCGGCAGCCTCACGCATTCAGGGTGTCACTCCGGCGGCGGTTTCGTTATTGCTTATTCACTTGAAAAAACGTGCCATTGCACGAAAAAGTGCCTAGAATCAACAGCCAAGACGCGAAAATTGCTCTCATTATAAAATGGATTGACTGTGACACATTTTGACAGTATTCAAAAAAGCGCCCAACAAATGGGCGTTGTTTTATCTGATGAAACCATTCAGATGCTGGTAAGGTATCTTCTCATGTTAGAGAAATGGAACAAGGCCTACAACCTGACCGCCATTCGAGACATTGAGCAAATGATTTCTTTGCATCTTCTCGACAGTATAGCCACCTTGTCGTTTATTACGGGTAATACCATCATTGATGTCGGTACTGGACCTGGTTTACCTGGCATGGTATTGGCTATTTGTTACCCCGAAAAACACGTTACTTTATTAGACAGTAATGGCAAAAAAACGCGTTTTTTAACCCAAGTTAAGATGGAATTGGGCATTCAAAACGTAACGATTGCCAATGAACGTGTCGAAAAACACACACATCAAGGTCAATACGATCATGTTATTTCGCGTGCGTTTGCCTCCTTGCAAGATATGATTCATTGGACGTTGTTGCTTCCTAAAGAGTCCGGTAATTTTTTGGCTATGAAGGGGGTGTATCCCAGTGATGAAATAATGGCACTGCCAACTGAGGTAGAAGTAGTATCGGTTACGCCACTTAACGTGCCCACTATTCAAGCGGAGCGTCACATGGTTGTAATGACGCGTAAAGGCTAAACTATGGCAAGAATCATCGCCGTCACAAATCAAAAAGGTGGTGTGGGTAAAACCACCACCTGTGTTAACTTAGCCGCCTCTCTCGCTGCGATGAAACGTCGCGTGTTGCTTATCGATTTAGATCCTCAAGGCAATGCCACAACCGGTAGTGGCTTAATCAAAAGCACCCTCGATACCAGTGTTTATGACGTATTAATTGGCTCGCATGGTGTAAAAGAGGTAATGCAAAAAACATCACCTGGGGACTATTGGATTTTGCCAGCCAATGGCGATTTAACCGGGGCCGAAGTCGTTTTATTGGATCTGCCCAGTAAGGAAACGCGTTTGCGAGCGGGTCTGTACGAAGTCGATAATGACTTTGATTTCATCTTATTGGATTGCCCACCCTCATTGAATATGCTCACGGTCAATGCATTGGCCGCAGCGCAAGGTGTACTGATCCCCGTGCAATGTGAATATTATGCCTTAGAAGGGTTAACGGCGTTGCTGCAAACCATAGAACGTATTACTCAGGCGTTAAATCCATCGCTTGAAGTAGACGGTATCTTACGTACCATGTATGACCCACGGCCAAGCCTTACTCATGATGTGTCTAATCAGCTGCACAAACACTTTGGCGATAAAGTCTATGACACCGTTATACCGCGAAATATTCGTCTGGCAGAGTCGCCCAGCTACGGCCTGCCCGCGTTACATTATGAAAAGCAATCTCGCGGAGCCATTGCCTATCTCGCTTTAGCAGGTGAGTTTATTCGAAAATCGGTCACGTGAACGAAGTTTTAAAAAGCGTGTTTTCACCGCTATTAAGGTTACTAAAATGACGATAAAGAAAAGAGGTCTAGGCCGCGGCTTAGATGCTTTGTTAGCGCCACAAGCGGCGACAACGACAACACCTGAAGACGAAGTGGTTGGTGAACACATTAAAGGCCTGACCTATTTACCAGTGGAATGGCTTGTCAAAGGTAAATTTCAACCTCGCCGTGATATGAACCCTGCACAGCTAGAAGAGTTAGCCGCCTCGATACGTACACAAGGTATTATGCAGCCTATCGTTGTGCGCCCAAATGGCCCTAATCAGTACGAAATCATTGCGGGTGAACGACGTTGGCGTGCAGCTAAATTAGCAGACTTAAAACAGGTTCCAGTAATCGTTCGTCATGTGGAAGACGCTGACGCTGTGGTATTGGCTTTAATTGAAAATATACAACGAGAAGATCTTAATCCTATTGAAGAAGCGTTTGCCTTGCAGCGCTTGGTAGAGGATTTTCAACTGACTCAGCAAGAAGTGGCTGATACGGTTGGTAAATCACGCTCAACCATTGCAAATTTACTGCGCTTACTGGGACTGACGCCGGAAGTACGTCGCTTATTAGAGCATGGCGACATAGAAATGGGGCACGCCAGAGCCTTGTTACCTTTAGAGCATGACGAACAAATTCAAGCCGCGTCGCAGGTGGTTACCAGATCTTTGTCTGTACGAGAAACTGAGCGACTAGTGAAAAATCTTCAAGTGGTACAAACACGTGACGATGGTAAGCCTGCTCTGCCTGATTTGAGTGCACAAGCTGAACGCATTAGTCAAAAAATGAATGCCGCCGTTAAGATACAGCCGTCTTCAAAAGGGAAGGGTAAGCTAGTAATCGAATATCGGAACTCTGATCACCTAGAACTCTTGATTAGTGAGCTAATGAAAGGGGCTTAAACCGCTTACTGGGAGGTGTTGTTTGTGTTTCTTAGGCATCAGCAAGGCAACGCCGGTCGTCAGTTTAAGTTGAACACTGTCGCTATTACCCCTATAATGCTTCGGATTTTGTAAATGGTCACATTGATTGCACTTTTAAGGTGCAGGTAGAGAATTGTAAAATGGAAGCAAAAAAGCCCTTAAGCGCACGTGCACTCCTAAGCGCTAAAAAAAAGGCGGTGTTTCGTTTCATTTTGTTGCAGTTTTTACTTATTTTTTTAATTTCTTTGGGAATTATTTACAGTGCTGGTGGTCTGTATGGGTACTCTTTTATACTAGGCGCTTGCGCTAGTCTGGTGCCCAGTATTTACATGGCATGGCGGGTGTTTAGTTACAAAGGCACGCGGCCGGCAAAAGACGTTATCAGATCATTTTATCGTGGAGAAGCAGGTAAGCTAGTGATGACAGCGATGCTATTGTCGCTTATTTTTCTCCTAGTGAAACCCTTAGCGGCAGACGTCTTTTTTGCTGGCTTTGGTATAGCGATTTTGAGTCATTGGCTCAGCCCTATTGTGCTAAAACATTAGCGGTACAGTAGGAAATAAGGTTTTAATCATTGAAAGAGCGTGGATATAAATATGGCAAGTGAAAATCCAACAGCTTCTGAATATATAAAGCATCACCTTCAGAATTTGACTTACGGTCAACATTCTGACGGTACATGGGGTCTTGCTCATGATGCTAAAGAAGCAGCAGATATGGGATTCTGGGCAATACATGTAGATACTATGGCAATGTCAATTGCTTTAGGTATCTTGTTTTTGTGGTTGTTCCGTCAAGCAGCAAAGAAAATATCGACAGATACACCGTCGGGTTTGCAAAATTTTGTAGAGCTGATGGTTGAGTTTGTAGATGGCAGTGTCAAAGAAACCTTTCACGGCAAAAGTAAAGTCATTGCACCTTTAGCTTTGACCATTTTTGTATGGGTTTTTCTGATGAACTTCATGGATTTGATACCGGTAGACTTTTTGCCCACAGCGGCAAAATGGATTGGAGTGTCCGTGTTTGGCGCTGACCCTGCTCATGTCTATTTTAAATTTGTTCCAACCACTGATATTAACGCAACATTGGGTATGTCTTTATCTGTGTTTGCTTTGATCATCTTTTACAGTATCAAAGTAAAAGGTGTGAGTGGCTTTGTTGGTGAACTTACGTTACAGCCTTTTGGTAAATGGATGATTCCTTTTAACTTATTGTTGGAAGGTGTTGGTCTGCTTGCTAAACCTGTTTCATTAGCGTTGCGATTATTTGGCAACTTATACGCCGGTGAATTGATCTTTATCTTGATTGCTATTTTACCTTGGGGCCTTCAGTGGGCGCTATCGGTGCCATGGGCAATCTTCCATATTTTGATTATCGTGCTTCAAGCTTTCATCTTTATGATGTTGACTATTGTCTACTTGAGCATGGCGCACGAAAATCACTAATAGTGTGTTCTTTAAAGTAATATTTTTTAAACCTTGTCTAAAACTGTGAAAATGTAGGAGTTAAAATGGAAACTGTAGTTGGTCTTACTGCGATTGCTGTAGCCCTTCTTATCGGTCTAGGTGCCTTGGGTACTGCGATTGGTTTTGGTATTTTGGGTGGGAAATTCTTGGAAGGCGCTGCGCGTCAACCAGAAATGGTTCCAATGCTGCAAGTAAAAATGTTCATCGTAGCGGGTCTTCTTGACGCCGTAACAATGATCGGTGTGGGTATCGCATTGTTCTTCACTTTCGCGAATCCTTTCATTGCTCAGGTCGCTGGTTAATTTTCTGCTAATGTTGCAGAAACGATTTTTAAACGACTTAGAGCGAGGGTATTAGCGTGAACTTGAATCTCACACTTATAGGCCAAGCTATCTCGTTTGCGATTTTTGTCTGGTTCTGCATGAAATATGTGTGGCCACCAGTAATTGCTGCGCTCGAAGAGCGTAGTAAGAAAATTGCAGACGGTTTGGAAGCAGCGAACCGTGCTTCACGTGACCTTGAGTTGGCACAAGAACAAGCCTCTCAAATATTACGTGAAAGCAAAGAGAACGCGGCCGAGATTATTGAACAAGCCAACAAACGTGCGAACCAAATGGTCGACGAGGCAAAAGAGCAGGTGATTGCCGATGGCAAGCGCTTGCGCGAAGCCGCACAAGCTGAAATAGAACAAGACGTATTGCGTGCGAAAGAAGCATTGCGTTCTCAAGTTTCTGTTCTTGCTTTTGCTGGTGCCGAGAAGATTTTGGGAGCCACTATTGACGAAAAAGCACATAGCGAGATCGTTGAAAAACTCGCTAAAGAGCTTTAAGCGAGGGTCTAATGGCTGAATTAAAAACAGTCGCGCGACCGTACGCCAAAGCAGCTTTCGAAGTTGCCCGTGAGCAGGGCCATGTTACAGAATGGGCCGATATGCTAAGCATATTAGCCTCTGTAACCGTGGAACCTAAGCTTAAGGTGGCACTTGGAAATCCAGCTTTTAGTGCGGAAGAGAAGGCAAACGCTCTGGCGGACGTTTGTGCAGAAGTAACAACAGAACAGGGCAAAGCATTCTTGCTGGCCCTTGCTGATAAAAAGCGTTTAACGCTGATTCCAGCCATTTCTGTGTTATTTCAACAGTTCAAACTGAATTTCGAAAAAGCGGTAGATGTTCAATTTACCTCGGCTTACGAATTGACAGCAGAACAGGCACAAGCATTGGCCGCATCATTGGCGAAAAAGTTGGATCGTACGATCAACTTAACCAATGAAACAGACGCGAGCCTGCTTGGTGGCGTGGTTATCCGTACAGGTGACTTAATCATCGACGGTTCAGTTCGCGGTAAACTGGCGAAACTGGCCGAGGCGATAAACTCCTAGTGTTTCGTTAAATCGAAAACAGGGTTGAGGAATTTAGCATGCAGCAACTGAATCCATCTGAGATCAGCGAAATTATCAAGAAGCGCATCGAGAGTCTCGATGTTACTTCTGATGCCAAAAATGAAGGCACAATTGTCAGTGTAGCAGACGGTATCGTTCTGGTTCACGGTTTGGCAGATGTAATGTACGGAGAAATGATTGAATTCTCCGGTGGTGTTTACGGTATCGCATTAAACCTAGAGCGTGACTCTGTCGGTGCAGTCGTACTGGGTAAATACCAAGACCTTGTAGAAGGTCAAAAAGTGAAATGTACAGGTCGTATATTGGAAGTTCCAATTGGTCCTGAATTGCTTGGTCGTGTTGTTGACGCATTGGGTAACCCAATCGACGGCAAAGGCGATATCAATGCAAAATTAACGGATAAAGTTGAAAAAGTAGCGCCTGGTGTTATCGAACGTCAGTCTGTTGATCAACCTATCCAAACCGGTTACAAAGCAATCGATGCGATGGTGCCGATTGGTCGTGGTCAGCGTGAGTTGATCATCGGTGACCGTCAGATTGGTAAAACCGCTTTAGCGATTGATACCATTATTGCCCAGAAAAACAGTGGCATTAAGTGTGTGTACGTCGCAATCGGTCAGAAACAATCTACTATTGCCAACGTTGTACGTAAGCTTGAAGAAGCCGGTGCAATGAGTTACACCACTGTGGTAGCGGCTGGCGCTTCTGACCCAGCGGCGATGCTTTACCTAGCACCTTATACAGGTTGCACTATGGGTGAATACTTCCGTGATCGCGGTGAAGACGCATTGATCATTTATGATGATTTGACCAAGCAAGCTTGGGCTTACCGTCAAATTTCTTTGCTGCTTCGTCGTCCACCTGGTCGTGAAGCTTACCCTGGTGACGTATTCTACCTTCACTCTCGTCTTCTAGAGCGTGCATCACGTGTAAACGTAGATTACGTTGAGAAATTCACCAATGGTGAAGTGAAAGGCAAAACCGGTTCTTTGACGGCATTGCCAATCATCGAGACGCAAGGCGGTGACGTATCAGCCTTCGTACCAACCAACGTTATCTCCATCACAGATGGTCAGATATTCTTGGAAACGAGCTCATTTAACGCAGGTATTCGTCCAGCAATGAACGCCGGTGTGTCTGTTTCTCGTGTTGGTGGTGCAGCTCAAACTAAGATTGTCAAAAAACTTGGCGGTGGTATTCGTCTTGCATTGGCTCAGTATCGTGAATTGGCGGCATTCGCTCAGTTCGCATCTGACCTAGACGAAGCGACTCGTAAACAGCTTGAACATGGTAAACAGGTTACTGAACTGATGAAACAAAAGCAGTTCTCTCCTATGCCTGTGGCTGATATGGGCGTGGTTCTTTACGCTGCTAATGATGGCTTCCTTGAAGATGTTGAAACAAGCAAAATTGGCAGTTTTGAATCTGCGTTGTTAGGCTTCATGAACAGCGAACACGCTGATCTGATGGCTGACATCAACAAAACGGGCAATTTTAACGGCGAGATTGAAGCGACACTAAAAGCGGCAATCGAGAAGTTTAAAGCGACGCAAACTTGGTAATGACGTTGGTGACACGCTGACTATTTAGTATGTCACCATCTTCTTGCAGTTTGTGAAATAACATTCTCACAAGGGCAGTTCTATTATGGCAGTCGGAAAAGAGATACGTACTCAGATTTCGAGCATTAACAATACGCGTAAAATTACTCGTGCTATGGAAAAAGTAGCGGCAAGTAAGACGCGTAAAGCTCAGGATCGTATGGCCGCTTCTCGTCCGTATGCGGAACGAATTCGCCAAGTAGTTGGTCATTTGGCCAACGCGAATCCTGAGTATAAACACCGTTACCTTACCGAACGTAAGGCGAATCGTGTTGGTTATATCGTAATCTCTTCTGATCGTGGTTTATGTGGTGGTTTAAACATTAACGTGTTTAAAAAAGCCATTAAAGATATGAAACAGTTTGCTGATTCAGGTGTTGAAATCGACATCTGTGCTATTGGTGGTAAAGCCGTTTCCTTCTTTCGTAACTACGGCGGAAATGTCACAGCAGCGTTCACCGGTTTAGGTGATGCACCCAAGGCGGACGACTTAGTCGGTAGCGTTAAGGTGATGCTGGACGCGTTTGATGAAGGTCGCATTGACCGTCTTTATGTGGTGTCTAATGAGTTCGTGAATACCATGACTCAGGTGCCTAAAGTCGAACAGTTGTTGCCATTAAAAGCGGAAGAGAATACAGAGTTACAGCACCACTGGGATTACATTTATGAGCCTGAAGCTGTTGAAATTCTCAATGAGTTATTGGTTCGTTATATTGAATCTCAAGTATATCAGTCCGTGGTTGAAAACATTGCGTGTGAGCAAGCGTCTCGAATGCTTGCAATGAAAAATGCAACCGACAACGCGGGTGATATCATTGATGAATTGCAGTTGGTGTACAACAAGGCTCGTCAAGCAGCGATTACTCAGGAAATTTCTGAAATAGTCAGCGGCGCGGCAGCGGTTTAAGGTATTTAGGTATTTAAGAGGATCCGAACATGAGTAGCGGACAAATCGTACAGATTATCGGTGCTGTTATTGACGTGGAATTCCCACGTGATAGCGTGCCAAAAGTATACGACGCCCTGACAATTGAGGGTAAAGAGTTGGTGTTGGAAGTTCAACAACAACTAGGCGACGGCATTGTTCGTACTATCGCCATGGGTTCCACTGATGGAATGAGACGTGGTTTGGTTGTTGAAAACACCAACAAGCCAGTTTCTGTTCCGGTTGGTACTCAAACACTAGGACGTATTATGGACGTTCTAGGTAATCCAATTGACGAGAAAGGCCCAATCGGCGAAGAAGAGCGTTGGTCAATTCACCGTTCAGCTCCTTCTTATGCTGAGCAGTCTTCTAGCAACGAATTGCTAGAAACAGGCATCAAAGTAATCGACCTTGTTTGTCCTTTTGCAAAAGGTGGTAAAGTTGGTCTGTTTGGTGGTGCCGGTGTTGGTAAAACCGTAAACATGATGGAGCTTATCCGTAACATCGCCATCGAGCACAGTGGTTATTCTGTATTCGCTGGTGTTGGTGAGCGTACACGTGAAGGTAACGACTTCTACCATGAGATGACGGACTCGAACGTAATCGATAAAGTATCTCTAGTATATGGCCAAATGAACGAGCCACCAGGTAACCGTTTACGTGTTGCTTTGACGGGTTTGACCATGGCTGAGAAATTCCGTGACGAAGGTCGTGACGTACTTTTCTTCGTAGATAACATCTACCGTTATACACTTGCCGGTACGGAAGTATCTGCGTTGCTAGGTCGTATGCCATCTGCAGTAGGTTACCAGCCTACTCTTGCTGAAGAGATGGGTGTTCTTCAAGAACGTATCACCTCTACTAAGACGGGTTCTATCACGTCTGTTCAAGCGGTATACGTACCTGCGGATGACTTAACAGATCCATCTCCAGCAACGACGTTCTCTCACTTGGACGCAACGGTTGTATTGTCTCGTGACATCGCCTCTTTGGGTATTTACCCAGCGATCGATCCGCTTGACTCTACTTCACGTCAGCTTGACCCATTAGTCATCGGTCAAGAGCATTACGACGTAGCTCGTGGCGTTCAAATGGTGTTGCAGCGTTACAAAGAATTGAAAGACATCATCGCAATTTTGGGTATGGACGAGTTATCTGAAGAAGATAAGCAAACGGTTAACCGTTCTCGTAAAATCCAGCGTTTCTTGTCTCAGCCTTTCTTCGTAGCCGAAGTCTTCACGGGTTCCCCAGGTAAGTATGTTTCTTTGAAAGACACGATTCGTGGCTTTAAAGGCATCTTGGATGGCGAATTTGATGACCTTCCAGAGCAAGCGTTCTACATGATTGGTAGCATCGACGAAGCGGTCGAGAAAGCTAAGAAACTTTAACCATCACGCGTAGCAAAAGCGTTGCAAGGCGCTTTTGCTAAGTATGACTAAGAGAGGCAACTTATGGCTATCACAGTACACTGCGATATCGTAAGCGCTGAACAAGAGATTTTTTCCGGTACGGTGCAATCTCTTGTGGCTGCGGGCAGTTATGGCGACTTGGGTATCATGCCTGGTCATGCGCCGTTATTGACGACTCTGAAGCCAGGTCCTGTTCGTGTGGTTAAAGAAAATGGTGACGAAGAGTTTATCTTCGTGTCCGGTGGCTTCTTAGAAGTTCAACCGCACCGCGTCACTGTCTTGGCTAATACAGCCACTCGCGCAAGAGATCTAGACGAAGAAGCGGCACTAAAAGCTCAGGCTCATGCCCAAGAGCTTTTGGCAAACCAAAAACCTGACGTCGACTACACTCGTGCGGCAGCGGAACTAGTGGAAGCTATGGCCCGTTTACGTACTATTCAGCAGTTTCGTGGCAATTAATTAATAAGCCACAGACGACTGAAGTGAAGTCAAAAAAGCAGCCTAATGGCTGCTTTTTTTTATGGCGCTTATCTTCTATAAAGCTTCTACAAAGTGAGAAATAAAACGCTAAAGCATTTTCCAAAGGGTATCGAAAATAATCTGTTGGGCTTTAGCAATGTCTTTGGACTCCAACACAACGGCAGATGGAAAATTGTTACTCGCCAAAGAGATAATCGCGCATTTCGGTGGATAAATGGCGATGTAACTCGCGTCCACTGCGCCCTCGGTTTTAATCCATTTTCGCTCTGATAACTGGGCCTCTTCGCCCCCTTCACCTAAGGCAATGACTTTAACATTAATGCCTAATTTGACTCGCTGTTTGGTGTAGTTTGGAAAAGGACGATACAAAAATGGACGAATTGGCTTCGACGAAAATACACAATATTCTTTGTGGTCTTGCTGTGACACCACGTTTAAAATATCGCGAAGTACCCATTCAATACCATCATCACCTTCATAATAACGTACATGAGTTTGATGATAATCCGGTTGTTGTTGATGCAAATTGGGTATGATCGTGTTTTTAAGATTTTCGATGGTTTTATCAAGTCGAGTGCGTTTTTCTTCCGCTAGATTTAATAAGATATCTGGGTTTTCTGCGGTAAAAAAACGTCTCTTTCCTTTAGGAAAATAGCTGACGACCCCTTTAGTTTGTAATTGTTTTAAGGCTTCGTACGCAGTGCCTCGGTTGATCCCACTGTGCTCTGCGATATCACGAATAGAAGAAGGGCCTAGCTTTAATAGCGTTTGGTAAAGCTGTGTTTCTCTTGGTGTTAAGCCAAGGACCTCAAAAGCTTGCTGAATCATAGGGCTCACTGTCGTTATCAGTAAATGAACAAGACAACAGAATACACTCAATAAAGGTAAAAGCGCAGGGTGATCGCCCTGGCAGGAGAGAATAAGTGACAGACGATCAACGATTTGGCGGCATTCGTCGCTTGTATGGCGACCTAGCGTACGAGGCATTTACGCAATCGCATATTTGTATTATTGGCATTGGTGGTGTGGGTTCTTGGGCAGCAGAAGCGCTGGCGCGTTCCGCCATTGGGCACATTACGCTTATTGATATGGACGATGTTTGTATTACCAATACTAACCGACAAATTCATGCGCTTGATGGCAATATTGGCCAGTCAAAAGTCGACGTCATGGCAGAACGTATTGCGTTGATTAACCCTAACTGCCAGGTGACCTGTATTGAAGACTTTCTTACCCCTGACAACATTCTTGAGCTGCTGGCTGAGCCATATGACTATATTATTGACTGCATAGACAGCATCAAACCGAAAGCGGCTCTTATGGCGTGGAGTAAAAGCAACAAGCGTAAAGTCATCACAGTCGGTGGTGCCGGCGGCCAAATGGACCCCACCAAGATTCTTATCGGTGATCTTGCTAAAACCGAAAAAGACCCGCTCGCTGCTAAACTGCGTAATTTTCTACGGCGTTACCATAATTTCACCCGTAATCCGAAACGTCGCTTTGACATCGAATGCGTCTATTCCACCGAACAATTAAGCTACCCACAAGGCGATGGCACCGTGTCCCATCAGCGCTTAAAGGGCGATACAGAAACCAAAATGAACTGCTATACCGGCTTTGGCGCCAGCACCGCCGTCACCGCTTCTTTCGCGTTTGTCGCGGTATCGAGAGTATTGGAAAAACTGGCTAAACGTGCTGAATCCTGTTCAAAATAGCCAGTATTCCGTTTGTACGAGAGCTGGTTAAATAGCTGGATAAGTTAAGCTCGGCCAGTTCGGCTGTTAGATCCATTTGTTGAATGTTAGACCGTGTTTTTCCTGACACTAAGCTTAATATGACGATCAGTACGCCACGCATGAGTTTGGCATCGCTGTCGGCGTTGAAGTGACGGATGCCGTTTGATTCTTTGATAATGAGCCAAACGGCACTGTCGCAGCCTTTTACCTTATTTTCTTCGGTTTTTTCTTCCGCTGATAAGCGCGGTAAGGTTTTGCTTAACGCAACCAAAGCCTTGAAGGTTTCTTCTTTGCTACGGCACGCTTGCAGTTGGGCTTTGATGCTTATGGCGTCTGTCATGGTTTGTTACTCATCGCTCAATAAGTCAATGGCTTCTATAAGTACATCACAGAAGCGGTTGGCTTCTTCGAGGGTGTTGTAACAGGCAAAAGACGCACGTAAGGTCCCGGATACGCCCAGTTGCGCCATCAGTGGATGGGCACAGTGGCTGCCAGCGCGAACCGCGACGCCTTGGCTGTCTAGGTAGGCATTCAGATCTAGGATGTGAATAGTGGGTACACTTAATGATACCAAGGTGGTGTTTTTTTCGGGTGAATAGATGTCGATACCGCCTTCTTTATGAAGACGAGCGTAAACGTGCGCCGCGAGAGATTGCTCCCATGCCAACAGCGATAGGCGATCTTGATCCATGAGGAAATCACAGGCCGCCGCCAAGCCGATTGCTCCTTCAATGTGCGGAGTGCCGGCTTCTAAGCGATAAGGTAACACGTTAAATTCTGTTGCTTGATGCGACACATGACGCACCATTTCCCCGCCGGTTTGATAAGGGATCAGAATGTCCAATGCGTGTTGTTTGCCATACAGCACGCCTATTCCCGTCGGGCCGTACATTTTGTGCCCTGAGAACACATAAAAATCACAATTCAATGTTTGCACGTCAACAGGGTAGTGCGCCACGGCTTGAGCGCCGTCGACTAAAGTAAAGGCGCCCTGCTGTTTGGCAAGGTCGAGCATGATGTTGAGTGGCGTGCTGGTGCCAATCGCATTAGAGATCTGGGTGGCGGCGAAAATACGCGTACGATCTGTAAAATAATGCGCAAATTCAGGCTGCCATTCTCCGTTGGACGTCAGTGGCAGCACGCGTAAGCGAGCGCCAGTTCTAAAGGCCAATTGCTGCCATGGTACCAAGTTAGCATGATGCTCTAAGCTGGTGATGAGGATTTCATCGCCTTTTTCTATGACATGTTCAAGGCCGTAGGCTACGGCATTGATCGACTCAGTTGCACCTTTTGTCCAAATAATATGGCTGTGTGTGGGCGCATTAATAAACTTCGCCACCGTGTGTCTGGCTTGTTCAAAGCCGTTGGTGGCTTGGTCACTGAGGCAGTGCGCCCCTCGATGTACATTGGCATTGATATGGCGGTAATAGTGCTGAATGGCGTCCAATACCTGCAATGGTTTTTGTGTTGTGGCGGCGTTGTCTAAATACGTCAAAGGATGCTCGTAGGCACGCTGAGATAAAATAGGAAACAGGGAGCGAAGCGACGTGGGATCAAAAGCCATAGATACTCAACATTTAGCGCGATACAGAAAGAAAATTGTACCCTAACCCGGAGGAAAACGGGAATGGATTGGTTTTTTGCTTGTGTTTTTTGGCTATAAATTGAATGATTAAGAACAGATTCTTATCAGACTAATAAAAAAGGTACAAAACAGTGGCTGAGTTTTTATACAAGGGGGTGGTTGATTGGTTTTTAGCACAGAGGTCACAAAATACGATCACCACTGGCGATCGTATGCCGTCGTTGCGTGCCTTATCTAAGCAACTCGGTTTGAGTTTAAACACCGTTATTCATGGCTATGACATTTTGAGTCAAGAAGGCTGGATCGAATCTCGTCCCAAGTCCGGTTATTTTGTGTGTCATCGCGGCGGAGCAAAAGCGGCCTTGCTGTTGGCGGGGGACGAGTGGCGTGAACTCGCCAATAAAGGGGCTCAGTCGGCATGGGCCAGTCTTGCGCATCATGCCGCATTAGTTGACCACAGCGACAGCGCGTTAACGTCAGCGACTTTCCATGATAAAACCAATGTACCTGTATTGGGCAAAGGCCATTTGGCGGTACGTGAATCGGTTTGTGACTATTTAAAAAACGTCGGCATAAAAGCCCATGCTGCGCAACTATGGTTAGGCCAGTCGCCGCTGGCGATGTTCAGTCAAAGCGTGCAAACCTTGACGCTGCGTGGGGATACTGTCTTAGTGTTGACGCCTTGTGACCCAAGAATCACCGCTACCTTACAAGGCTTAGGCCGACAGGTTATTACATTGGGCGCAGGGGAGCGCGGGGTCGATTTAGACCTGGTCGTGCGAGCGTTACAAGATAAGCCGGTGCAGCTCATTGTGTTACCAGGTCAATTTTCTTTCCCTGCTGGCCAGTTGATCAGTAATTTAAGTTTGCGCCGTTGGTTAGCGATTATCGAAGACGCTAGGTTGCCGGTTATCGAGTGGGACTTGTGTTCGCACCTCGCTTATCGTGAGACTTCAATGATGACGTACAAATCGTTGGATTCATCGGATCTCATTGTATACATCGGTGGTATAGAAGCAAAAGGCGTTGGCCGATCGGTCAGTTGGTGTTTGCCAGGACAGTACCATCAGGTGTTGGAAGGCGCTTTTTTAGCGGTGGATATGGCCCTCAGTGATGCCCAACAAGAGGCGCTAAACGAGGCATTACAACCTCATGGTAAGCACTCAATAACGCGACGAGCCCGTCACCTCTGGGCAAACTCGGAACGTATCAAGTCCGATTTAGAAGCGAAGTTGGGTGAACAGGTCAATTTCGCAACCAGCAAAGGGGGCATTGCTTTATGGATGCGCTTGTCTCAACCTTTGAGTGATGATCACGCGACGGCATTATTTGCTCGTTTTCGCCACGATATTGTACCGGGTACTTTAGTCAGTCAGGAAGCCGACGCCGACCATTGGATGGCGGTGAACGTTACGGTAGACGACATCGCTTCTTTGGGCGATGCGTTGGCGATGTATTTTGGAAATGGCCTTAAAGCCACACTTGTCGTTGATGACAGTAAAGATAATAAACACAGGAAACAAAAAACAACAGCGGTAAACGTGATTGTAGAGCCGACTGATAAGCCATTAAAAAAGACGCACGACCACACCACGTCAGAGCCACTTTATAACCCCATGTTAGATCTGATTAATCATGACTTTGGTTAATCCCATGTCGTGCTTTTAGAGACAAGCCCCCAAAGCATGATGGCTCTGGGGCTTTGTGGTGTTAGCGCCTTGTTGCTTCTGTAAACATGTCTAGGGTCGGGTTATAAATTTCACTTCTCATATCAAAGGCGCCCATTACCGTATGAAATACATTGGCTTGGGTGCTTTGTTCACGTGCTTTTAATACGTCGACAGAGAGGTGCTTTTGTTCAATAAACGAGGGGGACAGCCACATCAAAAAAGGCACCTTCAATTGTTGCTCCGGGGCAATAGAATAAGGCGTTCCGTGTAAGTAGATACCGCTTTCACCAAGGGATTCTCCATGATCTGAGACATACAAAAACGCGCTGGATGTATGATTAAGCCCAAGTAGTGTTTTACGCAATTGATCTAAAAAATGGTCGTTGTAGACAATCGTATTGTCGTACGCATTGATCAGGGCCTTTTGCGTGCAATTACCCAGCTCAACCGATTGGCAAACTGGCGTAAAGACGCCAAACTCTTTAGGGTACTTTTGGAAATACGAAGGGCCATGACTACCGGTTTGGTGTAAAACGACAAAGATTTTTTGCTTATCAGAAGCCTGTATCTGCTCCGCCAAATGGCTTAATAGTACACCGTCAAAGCGACATTCTTGCCCTTCACAACCAGCTTCTAAGTCTCCGGCACTTTGGTAGCTCGCCACCTTGATAGGAGGCTCCCCCCAGTTTTTCGTACGCCAAAACACATCAATGCCTTGTCGTTGCAAATAACTGGGTAGCGGCTCGAAGTTTTCTGCAAAGACGCCGCTTGGGTCGTTATGAGACAAAATACACTTCACGGCCGCCGTGGTGTAGCTGGCGCACGAAGTGGCATTTTTCAGGGTAATAATATCGGAATTGCTTAGCAAAGGAGTGGTCGGTTTACCGTAGCCGTACAAGGCAAAATTTTCTGCGCGGGCGGATTCACCAATCACCAAAACCACGACGGTTTTGTCATCAGAATGAAACGTCGCATCAGGCAATAAGGTTTGCACCACGTTGTCTTGGGCGCGCTCTTGCTGATAACGTACCGCATTGCCGACATAAGACCAAGGCATGATACGGCCGCCTAACTGCTTCGCATGGTCATCAATCCAAAGCCAATGCTGCTGTGACTGCCAAATCCACGTCGAGGTAACGACCACGGTGACAACAAGGTGCGTAAGCAAACGCCACCGAGGTGTTTTTTTAACCTGTGATTGCAAGATCAGCCAGGCAGGCAACAAGCCTAACACCATGACATACAGTATTAAGGTCGGAGTCAAAAACTGGGAGGATTCAGAGAACTGAGTGTTAACAATGTTTCCCATCATGGTTTTGTCGAGAATCACGTTGTAAGTCACCACAAAATACACCGCCAATGAGTTAGCAATGGCGGTGATTGCGCTGATGACTTTCCCTAAGCGCCTAGACAGCAAAAACACCGCATAAAGTACCAGTGTGGTGACCAGATAAATAACCGCAAACACCGTGATCAGTGTGCGAGCACTGTTGAGTGTAACGCCGTCCAAATTTTGCAGAGAAAATAGCAAAACAGGCCAGTTGTACAGAATCGTATTAAGCAGAGCCAAAACAACAATAAACACAGATGTGCGCGGTGAGGTTTTCAAGCCACTCGTTAGAAAAAGACCGAGTGTTAATAAGGCAGAGCGGAAATGTGTCATGTGGATATTGTCCTATGTCCCCAATGTATCGACGTTATTTACCAGTATATAAGGCATTTTATCTGTGTCTTTTTAGATGAATTCACCAGCTAAAAATACATAAATAAACATATCTATTATATTAATTTCATTATTTTTTCACACAATGTGCATAAAATCATTACACTAAGACTTCTCTTTCCACGCTCTTCAAGATTAAGGTTTTCATGAACCGTTATGTCGGTAAATTATGGACACAGTATACTTCATTAATTGATCAGGCTAGGTCAACTAAAACGGTTATCTCGCCTGCTGATATCCGGGTCCTTTTGATGTTATCTGTGGTTCTTGCGGGAATCGCAGTACTGGGAAATACGCTGGGGGGGTATCAGTTTGCGTTTATCGACATTAATCGATTTGGCTCTTACTTACCGGCTATCTTACTTGAAAGCATGACCGTGTTTGGTGACGGGGTATTTTTGTTGGTCCTCGTACTGTTGTTTACTTGTCGTCACGTTCGCTTTCACTGGACCATTTTGTTTGGCAGCTTGCTCAGTGCGGTGGTGATCAATGTATTGAAAGACTACTTTGCTATGCCGCGCCCACCTGCGGTGTTAGATGTCGAAACATTTAATTTAATTGGACGAGCGTACCAGGCTCGAAGCTTCCCTTCTGGACACAGTGCGACGGCCTTTTTATTGGCCAGCGTGTGTTTTTGTTACACAAAAAATGTGTATTTAAAAGTGACCTTTATCTCGCTTGCTGTATTGGTGGCATTAAGTCGAGTGCTCATTGGCGTACATTGGCCCATGGATGTGTTGGTCGGCGGCGCCTTGGGCATTGTATTAGGCGTGAGCGCGGTGATGATTACCGTAAAATGGCCGTTTGGGGTATGCGCCGTCCTGCATTTATTTATCCTTTCATTAATGGTGGCAGCCTGTGTGGTGATTTTCATGCATGGCAATGATTACCGCTTGGCTATGCCGTTACTTTATGCCGCGGCGGGTGCGGCGTTGGTGCAGTTTATAAAAGACTATATTTTGGTTAAATGACGTTGTTTCGACGTAATAATAGGTAAACGCTAAGGCGCTATGATAGCGCCTTTTTTATGGCCATTAACATGGTGGAGTGGTTTTGGTAATCAAGCGCGATCGGGATAAGTTTGTCGCCTATTAGCAGTGCCAAAGATGGAAAAGAGTGTAAACCTAGCTGTCTTGATTGCTGTATTTCTTGCTCGATCAGTTGCTTGTCTTTCACATGCTGCATGGCTTTGCTAAACCCTTCTGGGCTTAATCCAATGTTATCTGCGCACTCAGTGAGTGTGTCCAAGTCAGAAGGGTTCTTAGCTTGTAAATAGTAAGCAGTTTGAATGGCATGGTACATTTCGTCTTCAAGACCACTGTCTCTCGCCACATAACAAGCTCGACACGCTGGGTAGGTAGAACGTCGTGGTGATGCGGTGCGCCAGAAATCAAAGTTAAACTCTGTACCTAATACCGATTGAATATGTTGCCAAGTACCTTCGAGTTTGCCTTTCATGTCTTCTGGCATAGGCACATCTGAGTCTACTGCGAGACCGCCAAGCATCGGCTGGATCGTCAGTTGGTTGGAATCAATTAAGCCTTGTAGGGACTTTTGCAGCTTAGTCCATGTTGGGCGAAATCCCCAACACCAGCTACACATTGGGTCGTAGCAGTAAATCAGCGTGGCAGCCATGGGATACTCCAGAAATTGATAGCGTGAAAAATGAAACCGTAAAGTAACAGTCTAGTCATGTAAACAGCAATAAAACCCTGAAAACAATGCAAAAAAAACGACCTCAGTGAGTGAACTGAAGTCGTTTTAGAAACGCCGTGTTTGGGCGATGTCTTAGTTATTTAGAATCGCTGCAATAGCATCACAAAGCGGTCCCATATTGTCATGAGTCATACCTGCGACACTGATTCGTCCCGAACCCACAATGTAAATGCCGTACTCTTTGCGTAACGTCGCTACTTGATCTGGTGTTAAACCAGAAAAAGAAAACATGCCCTGTTGCTTTGAAATAAAAGAGAAATCCTGGCTGACACCTTTAACGCGTAAGGTGTTCACAAACAAACTGCGCATTTCGTGAATACGCGTACGCATGGCTTTCACTTCACTGTCCCACAGCGCGTAGAGTTCGTCGTCATTGAGTATTTCAGCGACCACAGCAGAGCCATGAGACGGTGGGTTTGAATAGTTAGTTCGAATACAACGTTTAATTTGCGTGAAGGCCGTTTCAGCTTGTTCTGTGGTTTCACATAGAATCGTCAGTGCGCCAACGCGTTCATTGTACAGACCAAAGTTCTTTGAAAATGAGCTAGCAATGAGCATCTCTGGTACGTGCTCAAGAAAAGTACGTAAGCCATGAGCGTCTTCTTGTAAACCTTGACCAAAGCCTTGGTAAGCAAAATCAAACAGGGGTAAAAAGCCTTGCTTGCTGCATAACTTAGCCAATTGATACCACTGCTCAGGGGTCGGATCCACGCCAGTTGGATTGTGGCAACAGCCATGGAACAGGACCACATCGCCTTCCGGCACTTGGGATAAGCTGGCTAGCATGGCCTCAAAATCCAACGATTTTGCGTTGGCGTCGTAGTAGGCGTAACTGCCCACTTCTAAGCCCACAGACTGGAAAATAGATTGATGATTGGCCCAGGTTGGGTTGCTGACCCAAATGGTGGCTTCAGGAAGGTGTTTTTTAATGAACTCTGCCGCCACGCGAAGGGCGCCTGTACCACCAGGGGTTTGTGCGGTTTGCGCAAGTTGTTTACTGATAATGGTGTGATCTTTACCAAATAATAGTCGTTGTACGGCGGCACGGTAAGCGGGTGCACCTTCAATACTGAGGTAATTTTTGGTTTTTTCTTGAGCTAACAAGCGTTCTTCCGCTTGTTTTACCGCTTTTAAAATGGGTGTATTGCCTTGTTCGTCTTTGTATACGCCGACGCCTAAATTAATTTTATTAGGGTTCGGATCGCTTTTATAAGCATCATTAAGGCCAAGAATTGGGTCTGCAGGAGCAGCTTGGATATGTTCAAACATGGTAACTCCCCCAAGAGGGTTATTGTCTTTTTTATTATGGATTAGAAGATGTAAAAATCAACGAGTATGGTACTCCAAGACGCCAGCCACTGCCATAAGTTGAGAGGAAAGGGCGTGTAAATACCGCTAGAATGTGCGCTATGACAAAACGTATGGAAAGAATGAAAAAAAATATCAGACCTGACAATAAGGTCAGGTCTTGTGTCATGAGGTCTATGCAATATCGTAGAGTACGTAAACTACGTCATCAAATCTTGTAATCATCCCAACCATTAGCCACGTTATGATTGAAGCGCTTTTGCTCCAAATGCTGCTCGATGGCGCGTCGTGCTCTTAACAGTCGTGCCGCGTCTTCCTTTTGATTACGCTCCTTTGATTCATTTTCTAGGCTAATAGAAGCGTGCATTATGTCGGTTTTTACTTCAGTTAATGTTTCCGCAAAATCGCTCATCGTTATACCCTTTTGGACGTTCGATGACATTGAGTGCATAGAGCACTGTCATCGACAGTTAAAAAAAGTCAAAATAGACAGACAACTCATTTTCAAACTAATAAAAAGCTCAAATAGATTAAAAATCAATCTATTTTTACGTGTTTTTTGTGACAAATTTATTAATTAATCATGGCGGAATGCAATGGACGTTTCTTTTATCCTCGATTCACTCAATGACAAACAGCGTGAAGCCGTGGCCGCACCGCTGCAAAACAGTCTGGTTTTGGCTGGTGCAGGGTCGGGCAAAACTCGAGTCTTGGTACATCGTATCGCGTGGTTAATGCACGCTTATGAACTGTCGCCTTACAGCTTGATGGCCGTGACCTTTACCAATAAAGCCGCCCGTGAGATGCAAGGGCGGATCGAACAATTGGTCGGTGTGCCGCCACAAGGTATGTGGGTAGGCACCTTTCACGGTTTGGCGCATCGCTTATTGCGTGCTCATTGGCGCGATGCGGGGCTAAAAGAAAACTTCCAAATTATGGACAGCGACGATCAGCTTCGACTCATCAAACGCATCATGCGCGAACTGAATATCGACGATACTCGCTGGCCGCCCAAACAAGTGTCTTGGTTTATCAACGCGCAAAAAGACGAAGGTCGTCGCGCGGCTCATGTGCCAGACAGCCATGATCCTTTCTCTAAAGGCATGCGCGAGTTGTATTACCACTATGAAGAAGCCTGTGAACGTGGCGGTTTGCTGGATTTCGGCGAATTGTTGTTGCGTGCGCACGAACTGATGCTCAGCACGCCCGCCTTGCTACGCCATTATCAAGACCGTTTTCGCCATGTGCTGGTGGACGAGTTTCAAGATACCAACACCATTCAATACGCGTGGTTGCGCATCATGGTGGGCAGCGAAGGCACGATAATGGCCGTGGGTGACGACGACCAGTCCATTTACGGCTGGCGTGGTGCGAAAATTGAAAATATCCAAAATTTCACCAAAGATTTTAAAGATGTTGGCACCATCCGTTTGGAGCAAAACTACCGTTCAACTGGCCATATCCTGAATGCGGCCAACGGCTTGATCAAACACAACGACGACCGCTTGGGGAAAGAGCTTTGGACGGACAGTGGTGAAGGCGATCCTATTTCACTCTATGCCGGGTTTAATGAACAGGACGAAGCGCGCTTCATTCTTGGCATTATCAAACAATGGCACGACAAGGGCACTCCACTGGTCGGCATGGCGATTCTGTACCGCTCCAATGCGCAGTCTCGGGTGATTGAAGAATGCTTAGTACGGGAACAGATTGCTTATCGAATTTATGGTGGGCACAGATTTTATGACCGTTTGGAAATCAAAAACGCCTTGGCGTACGCGCGCTTGGCGTTGGATCCAAACGACGATGGCGCTATGGAGCGCGTCATCAATGTACCGCCCCGGGGCATTGGCGAGCGCAGCATTGGCACTTTGCGGGAAATCGCCCGCGATAATGGCTGCTCTATGTGGCAAGCCGCGCAAGAAGTGGTCCGACAATCTTTGATGACGGCTCGGGCGACCAATGCCATAAACGCCTTCTTGCAGCTGATCGAAGGTCTGACGACTACGGTGCAGCAGCCGGATTTGAATTTAAACGACATCTTCGAGCAAATCATCGAAGAAGCGGGTTTGATTCCGTTCCATGAAAAAGAGAAAGGCGAAAAGGGCGAAGCGCGCATCGAAAACTTAAAAGAGCTAGTCGGCGCCGCCGGTGGGTTCAGTTGGAGCGATGAAGACGAAGCGTTCAGCTCGCCGTTGATGGCCTTTCTTGATAAAGCCGTGTTGGATGCCGGCGATGCCCAAGCCGATGAATACCAAGACGCCGTGCAACTTATGACACTGCATTCGGCTAAGGGCCTGGAGTTTCCTTTGGTATTTTTAACCGGCGTAGAGGAGAACGTCTTTCCGAGCAAAATGTCGTTTGAAGAACCGGGGCGCCTCGAAGAAGAACGTCGCCTCTGTTACGTCGGCATCACCCGTGCTATGGAAAAACTCTACATCACCTACGCAGAATCGCGTCGTTTGTTCGGCAGCGAATCCTTCAACAGCCCATCACGCTTTATCAAAGAACTTCCGCCGGCCTGTTTGGAAGAAGTACGCTTGCGCTCACAAGTCAGCCGCCCGGTTTCCTTGCAACGACCTGATTACCACGTTGAAAAGAACAAACTGCAAAACAGCAGCGTACTGAACAGTTTTAAAGTCCCAGACATCACTGTCAATATGGGCGATCGAGTGAATCATCCAGTGTTTGGTGAAGGGTTAGTGATCAACTACGAAGGCCAAGGCCCACAAGCACGCGTTCAGGTAAACTTCGATGACGAAGGCACTAAATGGCTGGTGCTGTCGTTTGCGAAATTGGAGGTTTTATAGTTCAGCGAATGGGGCCAAGAGATAACCTGTGATAACGAGTTAAGTAAATTTTTTACAGGAAACATCATTATAAAAACAAGCAGTAAGGGGTGATGCATGGCGATTCGTGTTGGTTTGATTGGTTTCGGTTTATCTGGTCGGGTGTTTCATGCGCCGTTTGTGATCAACGATCCTGATATGACGATGGCGTATGTGTGCAGCTCCAAAGTCGATGAAGTGAAAGCGGTGTTGCCGGAGGTGGCGGTGGTGCCGACGGCAGAACTCGTGTTTACCGCGCCGGATGTGGATTTAGTGGTGATCACGACACCGAATGCGTTGCATTTTGATCAAGCCAAACGGGCGTTGGAAAACGGCAAGCATGTATTATTGGAAAAGCCATCTGTCACCACGGTAGTGGAAATTGAAGCACTCTGTACCCTTTCTAAGCAAAAAGGCTTGGTGTTTTGTGTGTATCAAAATCGTCGTTTTGATGGTGACTTCCTTCGCCTTAAAGCCTTAATCGACAGTGGTGAATTGGGAGAGTTGAAGCATTTGGATTCTCGTTTTGATCGCTTTCGCCCATCGGCTCAAGCGCGTTGGCGTGAGGCGCCCGGTGTTGGCACAGGGATTTTTTGGGATTTAGGGCCGCACCTTTTGGATCAGGTCTTGTGTTTGTTTGGCCCACCAAAATGGTTGCATGCCAGCATTGATACCTTGCGAGATAACAGCTTGACTCATGACTGGTTTGAGATTGAATTGGGTTACGATGATAGGCGTGTTCGTTTGGGGTCGACACCATATGAAGCCGGCGATATGCGTCGTTTTAATGCGCGATTCACACAAGGAAGCTGGCAGTGTGTGGGGTTGGATCCCCAAGAAGAAGCGCTGCGTAGTGGTCAAAGGCCGTGGGAATCGTATTTTCCGTCTAAAGCGGCGCAGCAGAAAGTTACGCGTTTTGTTGCCCACGCTCAAGATGAGATTGAGGGGGTAGTTGAACCGTCAACGCAGGGTGATTACGCCGCATTTTATGGCCAATTACGCGATGCCATTTTAGGTAAAGGTAAGGCGCCAGTGGCGCTGGAGCAAGCTTGTCAGTTAGTGTATTTACTGTGTTTGGCTGAGCAATCTGCAGAAAGTGGTCAGCGCATGTCGTGGAATTATTCTGCAGAGAGCTAACCTATTCGTGGTTATTGGCGTAAATAGGACGTTTTCTTTGGAAAAAGGTTGAGCAACAATCCTGCAATTCTTATTATCTTTCGTCGCCTTCGTGTTTTTACATGGAAACGGCGTTTTTTGTCTGACCATCGCTTTCACATGTCGCAGACAGATTTTATACACAAGTAACTGGCTTCCTGAGGGAATATAATGCGTAATTTAATGGGGTTAGGAAAATGGGCGTTTGCGGGTTTACTGGCAGCGTCTTTGGTCGCGTGTGGCGGCTCAGAAACAGCAGAAGAAACAACTAAAGTAGAGCAAAAAGTAGAAGCGAAACCCATAGAATGGAAAATGGTCACGACGTGGCCGAAAAACTTTCCAGGGTTGGGTACGGGTGCCGAAGCGTTAGCCAAAAACATTACCGCCATGTCTGACGGACGTTTGACGGTGAAAGTCTACGCAGCGGGTGAGCTAGTCCCTCCGTTGGAAGTGTTTGACGCGGTGTCTCGGGGTACCGCAGAAATGGGTCACAGCACGGCCTATTACTGGAAAGGTAAGGCGCCAGCGGTGCAGTTTTTCTCCTCAGTTCCATTCGGCATGACGGCGCAAGAGTTTAACGCGTGGCTAGAATATGGTGACGGTTTAACACTATGGGAAGAGGTGTACGCCCCCTTTAATATTATCCCTATGGCAGCGGGTAACTCTGGTGCGCAAATGGGCGGCTGGTTCAACAAAGAAATCAATTCGGTTGATGACTTCAAAGGCCTAAAAATGCGCATGCCTGGTCTTGGCGGTGAAGTGATGAAAAAAGTCGGTGCTGTGATGGTTAACCTGCCTGGCAGTGAAATTTTTACCGCGCTGCAAACCGGCACGATTGACGCAACTGAATGGGTAGGGCCTTACAACGACCTAGCCTTTGGTCTCTATAAAGCTGCGAAATACTACTACTACCCAGGCTGGCAAGAACCGGGCTCTGCAATCGAAGCCTTGGTAAATAAAGACGCCTACAATGCATTGCCTGCAGACTTGCAGAATATCGTTCGCGCTGCCGCTCAACAAGCCAACCTTGGTATGTTGAACGAATTTACAGCGCGTAATAACGCGGCGTTAGAAACCTTGGTGAACGATCACAATGTTATTCTGAAGAAATTTCCGAAGGATCTGCTCGAAGCGCTAAAAGTAGCCTCCGATGAAACGCTAAAAGACGTGGCAGCCAATGACCCAATGAGCCAAAAAGTCTACGACTCGTTTAAAAGCTTCTTGAATTCGGTGACCGCATGGCATGACATCTCAGAGCGTGCTTTTATCAACGCGCGTGCAAATGATTAAGCCTTAACGGATAAAATAGAATACAGCAAAAAAAAGCCTCTTTGGTAACAAAGAGGTTTTTTTTCGAGCTTAGACTATTATTTTGAATGTTTATTTTTTCAGTGTTTTCAATATTCTTGGGGCTGTTAGTGCTGCAACCGTGGCGATCGCCAACACATAGGTCATGGTGCCATTCAGTAAAATAGACCAATCACCGCCACTGATAGACAGCGCTCGGCGTAGGTTTTCTTCCAATACTTCTCCTAATACCAAACCCAAAATGACAGGTGCAAGGGAGAACCCCAACTTACGTAAAATGAAGGCAAAAACACCCAAGACAATCATGAAAAATAGGTCAAATGTATCGCCATGAATCGAATAGATTCCGACAAACGTGAGCATCACAATGATAGGAACAAGATAGGACTGCTTGATGGACAACAATTTTACAAACACGCCGATCATCGGCAAGTTCATCACTAATAATGCGATGTTACCAATAAACATAGACGCAATAAGACCCCAAGCAATGTTGGGCTGTTGTTCAAACAATAATGGCCCCGGCGTAATGTTAAACATCATCAGCGCACCTAATAGAATAGCCGTTGTTCCACTGCCTGGAATACCGAGTGTTAGCATAGGTACCATAGAGCCTGCTGCAGACGCGTTGTTCGCTGCTTCTGGTGCTGCCAAACCACGAATGTCACCATTGCCAAAGTGCTCGTCTTTTCCTTCTGCAAAGCGTTTTTCTGTTCCATAAGCCACGGCGCTGGCAATCGATGCGCCGGTTCCCGGTAACACGCCGATTAAAAAGCCAGAAAGTGTGGAGCGAAAAATGACCCATTTAACGGCCATAATGTCAGAAAAGCTGATAAAGCTTTTTCCTACTGGCGTGAGTTTCAAATCGTTACGCGCCCAGCTTTCAAGCAGTATTAATACTTCACTGATGGCAAACATACCAATCACGACCACCAAAAAGTCGACACCATCGAATAAGTTGGGAATGCCCATAGTAAAGCGCAACACGCCCGTACCAGAATCAATGCCTACCGTAGCGAAAAGCAGACCAATGACCACGCCCACGACGGTTTTAATTGGTCGTTTACCAACCATGGTCGCCAAGCAGGTAAACGCAAAAATCATCAACCAAACGTATTCGGAAGGGCCAAATTGAATAGCCAACTTACTGAGTAATGGTGCAAAAATCACCATGAGCAGCAATGCTCCCATGCTACCAAAGAAAGAAGACACCGCCGATAAAGCCAGCGCCCGCCCCCCTTCGCCACGTTTCGCCATTGGGTAACCATCTAATGTGGTCATTATGGCGCCCGCGTCTCCTGGAACATTGAGTAATATACTGGAAATTCGGCCGCCGTATTCCGCACCATAATAGACACCTGCTAATAGAATAAGTGCAGATTCAGGAGGCAAGCCGATGGAATAGGCAAGTGGTAATAAAATAGCAACGCCATTAATTGGGCCAATGCCTGGTAATGAACCAATTAAGGTGCCGATAAAGCACCCAGCAAGCACCAAGCCTAAATTGAGAGGCGTTAAAGCAACAGAAAACCCGATTGATAAGTAATGTAAAACGTCCATTAGAAGTCTCCGAGAAGTAGGCCAGTTGGGACATTAAGCTCCATTAGATCGGCTAATAAAAAATAGCTAACCAAGCTTAGGACGAGGGCATATAAAAAGGCTTTCAGAGGCTTCTCACCAAATAACCAGCTAAAAATTGCACCTACGATGGTAGTGGAAATAATGAAGCCTGCTTCTTCGAACAGAACGGCATACAACACCATGATGACGAGACCAATAGCGATTTTAGTAAAGACTTCTTTATTTGGACGCCAAACGTTCTGATCTGGTTTCACCATCATCCAAACGCAACAAGCCGCCAGAATAATGGACAAAATAATAGGGAAGGCTTTTGGCCCTAAGGGTTCGTACTGAAACGGGACGTCGAAATGGTACGCTGTCCAGGCGATTAGCCCAGACAGCACCAAAGATACGCCCGCAAAAATGCGGTCATATAACATGTTATTGCCTCAATTCACGACGTATTAATTGACTACTTAATCAAGCCAGCTTCTTTTGCTAAGCCACGCATGAACGCAACTCGCTCTTTTATGTAGTTGTCTAGCGTGTCACCAGACATAGTGAATGGAACCAGGTTTTGATCAACAACCACTTTTTCAAAAGCAGGGTTTTTATAGGCTTTTTGGAATTGAGCTGCCCAGTAGTTATAAGCTTCGTCTGAGACCTTAGGCCCTAAATAGTAGCCACGG
The DNA here is from genome assembly GCF_008122525.1 of Marinomonas sp. IMCC 4694. Classification (NCBI taxonomy): domain Bacteria; kingdom Pseudomonadati; phylum Pseudomonadota; class Gammaproteobacteria; order Oceanospirillales; family Oceanospirillaceae; genus Marinomonas; species Marinomonas sp. IMCC 4694. Next base: position 3,487,666 of record NZ_VSRV01000001.1, on the reverse strand, counting down.
AGAATTGTCCATTCCGCGTCATAGCCTTGTTCTATAGCGGTTGGGTATTTAGAGAATTCGCCTTTAAGGCGCTCAGGTGACATGATGGCCAGTACTTTTACTTTGCCAGATGCGACCAAACCTTTCATTTCGCCCACATCACCTGGGTACACTTTAATGTGTCCTCCAAGCAGAGCGGCTAAGGCCTCACCGCCGCCTTCGTAAGCGACATAGCGCATTTTTTTAGGGTCAACACCTGACGATTTCATCAAAATGGCGGCTTTCATCCAATCCTGACTGCCGACGCCGCCGCCTGCACCCAAGACGAATTTAGTTGGATCTTGCTTGATGTCATCAACCAACTCACCCAGCGTATTCCATGGAGCATCCGCTCGAACCATAATCGCGCCGTAATCGACCCCAGCTGTGCCAACCCACCGCGCGTCATTTTCATCTAAGTTGCGACCAAATTTTCCTTGAGCAAGGTTCAATAGTGAGCCAGAGCTAAAGGCCACCAATTTGTTTGGATCGTCTGGTGTAGTGGAATTAATATAATTATAAGCAACCGCACCGACGCCGCCGGGCATAAATGTCACGGCCATTGGGATTTTTGTAATATCGGCGTTGGCAAAGCCTGTTGATAAAATACGGCAGGTTAAATCGAAACCACCACCTGGTTTAGCAGGGGCAATACAGCTTGGTTTGGAAGGTTCAAAGGCACTTACGTTTAGCGCAGCAGCAAGGCCGCTAACCAGTAATAAAGAGGCGATCTGGGATTTCATATTTTTATTCTCCAAATTTCTTTTTGTTTTATTTTGCTGTACAAGGTTGCACAGTAGCCCGCAAAGTTACTCCTCTTAACTGACACTAACCTGACAACAAGAAGATATAGGGTTCCGTCATGCGTATGTTATTGATTGAAGATAATGAGAGTTTGGCTGATTCTATTCGTGTGTATTTTCAGAATCTTGGCCATCCGATTGATTGGATCGGTTCGGTTGAAAAAGCAGAAGCCAGCCTATCATTCGACGATTTTGATTTGCTAATTTTAGACATCAACTTGCCAGGTAAAAGTGGTTTTCAGCTATTACAAAGTCTGCGAAATAAAGGCAATAAAATCCCTGTGCTTGTATTAACTGCGAGAACGGAAGTGGATGATAGGGTCAGCTCTTTGGATTTTGGCGCGGATGATTATTTAGCAAAACCCTTTGATTTTCGTGAGTTAGCCGCTCGTTGTCGTGCGTTGTATCGTCGTGAACGAGGTGAAGCGAGCAACGAAATGCAGTGCGGGAATCTGGTGTACGACTTGGCGGCTCATTCCGCGAGAGTCGATGGTGCGCTATTGGATTTACGTCCAAGGGAGCTTCAATTATTGGAGCTTTTCTTAAAAAATCTGGATCGAGTGCTGACCAAAGATGACATTTCAAATCGTCTTTATCGCTACGATGAAGCCTATACTCCAAACGCCATAGAACAAACGCTAACGCGTCTCAGAAAACAATTAGATGGCTCAACGTTAATCATCAAAACCATTCGTGGTTTAGGATACTTGGCACATGTTGATGATTAAAAAAAGCTATTCATTACGCGCTCGAATGTTGTTTCGCTCGGCTTTGTTATTACTCTCTATCTTTATCATTTTGAGTGTTGGCGTGTGGCATTACGCTCGCCAATCCGCGAATTACTCTTATGACCGATTGCTCAACAGCGCCAGTTTGTCCATCATGGAAGGGCTGCATGTTTACGGCAAAAAAGTGGATTTAGATTTGCCTTATGCAGCGTTTGAGATGATGCAGTTGGCAGATCAAGATAAGGTTTTTTATCAGGCGTTAGGCACACAAGGTGAGCTTATCACAGGTTATGCCGACATGCCGCTTCCGAAAAATGTCAAGGATGAATCCTCGATTGTGTTCTATAATGCGCATTATTTATCAGAAGATGTGAGGGTTGTTCTGCGTCATAAACGACTGTCTGAATCAGCTGTCTCTGGTTGGGTAACAGTGGTGTTGGCTCAAACACTAAGAGCGCGTCACAAGATGATGAACGATATTCTTTATCGCAGTTTTGCGGTGCTGTTTGGTATTATGAGTTGCGTGATGATTGTCTTGTGGGTGGCAATAAATCGGGCGCTTGAACCTCTCAGCTCGATTTCCAAAAGCTTGGCATCTCACTCATTGGTTTCGGCTGAACCGCTTAAAGCAACCCCCATTCAAGAAGTGTCTCCTTTGGTCAAAGCCATCAATGACTATCAGACTCAATTGTTGTCCAATTTATCCTCAATGAAACGGTTTATTGCAGACGCCAGTCATCAAATTCGTACGGCTCAAAGTGCCACACAAGCGCAGCTTGATCTTGCTAGCCAAAATCCAAATGTGGCAGATTTACCCGAGCATTTAAGCAAAATTCGCAAAGAACATGTGCGGCTAACGCGGTTAACGAATCAGTTACTGACACATGCGATGGTGGTGCACAGAGGAGACGCCAGAGTTACCGAAAACGTCAATATAGAGCGCGTGATGAAACAGCTATTAACCGAATGTGTACGAGATAACGCCCATCGGATGATTGAATTTTCCTATCAATGCGAGGACGTTATACCAGAATTCATGGGCGACTCGATCAGCTTACGGGAAGCCATTCGCAACCTGTTAGACAACGCGGTGTATTATGGGCCGGAACACAATCAGATTGATATTCGGCTCCACCTAGAGACACACGGCATTGATATTATTGTTGATGATGCTGGACCAGGGATTCCGAATGAACTTAGAGAAAAAGCCTTACAGCGTTTTGAGCGCCTTGAAATCGGCCTCAATGGTTCAGGTCTTGGGCTGTCTATTGTGACCAGTGTTGCACAAGCGCATAACGGAGGGCTCTTCTTGGAAAATAGTCCTTTAGGAGGCTTGCGAGCACGTGTTCATGTACCTATTGAGGAGGCATTATGTTGAAATGGCTCAGTGCGTTCGTACTGCTTATTGCGTTGTTGTCTAGCAAGACGTTTGCCGAACCGTCATTATGGGAAAGCGATAAACTTGAAATTTACAGTGCAACTGACTTAAACGCCATTTCTCCGATATTAGACGCTTTTAGAATAAAATACCCCCATATCAACCTAATATATCGTGAGTTCAATACGCAAGAACTGGATCATGCCATACGAAAAAAGGCGCTTCATGATCAACCCGATGTCGTGATGAGTTCCGCGATGGATCTGCAAGTACGCCTGGTGAATGACGGTTACGCGCAGCCAGTTCTGAACGAGGTGGTGGATACGTTGCCGAGTTGGGCAAATTGGCGAAATGAAGTCATTGGTTTTACCTATGAACCCATCGTTTTTGTCTACAATAAAGCCGCTTTTAAGAATAAAACTGTGCCGCTTACGCATGAATCATTAGCGAGAGTGATGCGCACTGAGGACGATTTTTTTGCGCACAAAGTTGGTTCTTATGATGCGCGACGTTCAGGTATTGGTTACCTTGTTGCGACGCAAGACGAAGTCACATCGAGCATCAGCGGTCGTTTACAAGAAAGTCTAGGCCGTGCTCGCACCAAGGTGTATGGACAGACGTCTACCTTGTTAGATGATATTGCATCAGGAAAGCTGCTTTTTGGGTACAATTTATTGGGTTCGTATTCCTTTGCTCGTGAGAAACGTGATGACCGAATTGGCGTCGTGATCCCGCAAGACTATGCGTTGGTGGTAAGTCGCGCAGCGTTTATCTCTAAACAGGCCAAACACGTCGAAAATGCGCAACGTTTTGTGAGTTTCTTGATATCCGAAGAAGGACAGGATGTGATTGCGAAGAAAAGCGAGTTAGTGGCGTTGCATCCAGACATTGATGCACTTGTGTCGCCCCAGAATGTACGGGATCAGACCATCAATTTTCATCCTATTCCTTTAGGGCCCGCGTTGATGGTCTATCTTGATGATTCCAAGCGCCGACGTTTTATCAAAGCATGGGAAAACGCCTTACTCTCAATAAAAAGGGATCCTTCCAATCCGAGTAATTAAATTAGATCGATAAAAACAACCGCAAAAAAAGCCCTTCATGTTTGCAAGAAGGGCTTTTTATTTTACAGATATTTATTTTAGAACAACGTTAGTCGTTCATGCTACCCAGTTCAAGCAGGGTCGCGTTGCCGCCGATGGCGGTGGTGTTGTTAGAGATGGTGCGTTCCGTCACAAAGCGCAATAGGTAATGCGGTTTGCCAATGGTAGAGAGCGTGTCGGCGTCGGTTTCTTCGATCAACTGGCAGATCAAGCCACCCTTTGCCGCTAAGCGTTGGTTTAGTTGTTGCGCTTGTTCTGCGTCACACATGACCGCCACACCCGCCAAGTGGTTGGCTTCAATCAAGGAATCTTGTGCGGATTCTGCGATGTTTTGTACCACCCCTTCTCCGACGAACGGAGTGAGTTTGTCCATGATGTCTTGTCCGATAGGACCGACGGTAATCACCGGATTGCCCGCGATTAACGCCGTAAATACCTGACCAACCAAACCAATTTTGGTGTGATCACTTTCGACCAATGACATGCAAAGAAACGGACCACGGCCTTGGCTTGATAGCTCGTTGCGCTCGCCGGTTGGCCCCGGCATCACACGAGTGTCAGCAATGGATTGCTTGGCGTTGTCGATTTGCCACACGGCCATGTTGCGCTCATTTGGGGTAAATGTGCTTAGGGCTTTTTCCAGCTTTGCGGCACGGCCAGAGACGCCGATTTTGTCCCACACCTCAAAAATACTCTGAGCGACCTGAATTTGGATGGGTTGTACGATGGTCATAATAAATCTCCCCTTAAAGGTCTTGCTCAATGGCGAAGCGTTGCAAATAGTGTGGGCCACCGGCTTTCGGGCCAGTACCAGACAAGCCTTGGCCGCCGAATGGCTGTACGCCGACCACGGCACCGACTTGGTCGCGGTTGATGTACATATTGCCGACACGAGCACGGCTCGCAATGCGGGCGCAGGTAGTTTCGTTACGGCTGTGAACACCCAAGGTCAAACCAAAGCCTGAGTTATTGATGGTGTCGATGATCTTATCTAAATCACGGGCTTTGTAGCGCACCACGTGCAGGATAGGGCCGAATTTCTCGTCGGTGAGTTGATCAATACTGCTTATTTCAAACGCCGTCGGTGCCACGTAAGTGCCTTTGTCGGCAAAAGAAGGCAACTCAGATTGAGCGATGAGTTTGGCTTCTTTGGTCATGCGATCTATGTGTTCTAGTAGCATAGCTTGCGCTTTTTTGTCGATCACTGGGCCCACATCCGTGCTGTGCAAATACGGTAAGCCGACAGATTGCTCTTGCATGGCGCCTTTGATCATAGGGATAACACGATCGGCGATGTCGGTTTGCACAAACAAAACACGCAAAGCGGAACAACGCTGACCGGCGGACGCAAACGCGGAACGAACCGCATCTCGTACCACTTGCTCAGGCAACGAGGTCGAATCCACCAACATGGCGTTTTGACCGCCTGTTTCAGCAATCACAGGAACCGGTGCGACACCGCGAGCAGCGAGTGTACGGTTGATCAATTGAGCGGTGCCCGTAGAGCCAGTAAACGCCAAGCCAGCAATGCGTTTGTCGCTGGTGAGTGGTGCGCCAACGGTCGCGCCATCGCCTGGTACCAGGTGCAATACATCGTCAGGCACGCCCGCTTGATGCAAGAGTTCAATGGCACGACACGCGATTAAGCTGGTTTGCTCTGCGGGTTTGGCGACCACGGTATTACCGACAACCAAGGCGGCGACAATTTGACCGGTGAAAATCGCCAACGGGAAGTTCCAAGGGCTGATGCAAGCGAATACGCCGCGGCCAGTGAGTTTGGCGTGTTTTTCTTGGCCCAAGAAGTTTTTGTATGGCGTCGCATTGGTAAAATGGCTGCGGGCCTGCTGTGCGTAGTAGCGGCAGAAATCCACGGCTTCGCGTACTTCGTCGATGCTGTCTTGAATGGTTTTACCCGCTTCACGATGGCACAGAGCGATCAGCTCAGCGTAGTTTTTTTCCATCAAGTCGGCCATTTTGTCGAGGCAATCGGCACGTTCGCTAGCAGGGCGGGCGGACCACGCTGGGAAAGCGGCTTCGGCGAGATCAATGGCTTTCGTCACGGTGGCTGCATCGCCCCAGTCCAGTTGTCCTGCGCTTTCGCTGTGATCGTAAGGGCTTAAAATGGCGTGAGTGTGTCCCGTTGTGACGTGTTTGCCACCAACGATAGGGAAAAAGCGCCATTGGGTATTTTGTCCCATGAAGGCGTCGATTTTCGCTTTAAATGGCGTCCATTCAGAGTCAATATCGATGTTGGGGCCGAACGAGTTTTTGCGATCATCAAACAAGTTGGACGGCAAGTTGATGTGTGGGTTCGACAAAGACTTGCGGCTTTCTAGGGTGGTGACTGGGTGATCGATTAGATCGGCAATCGGGTAGCTGGCGTCGATCAAACGGTGAACGAAGGAGCTGTTGGCACCGTTTTCTAATAAGCGGCGCACCAAGTAGGGCAGCAAATCTTTGTGGCTGCCTACTGGCGCGTAAATGCGGACGCAAATGTCGCTGTCTTTGATTAGACGGTTGTACAGCGCGTCGCCCATGCCGTGCAGACGCTGGAATTCGAATTCGCTGGTGGTCGCGCCAAGTTGCGTCGCGATGCAGTTAATGGTCGCGATGGTGTGGGCGTTGTGGCTGGCGAATTGCGGGAAAATGTTGGCGCGAGTGTGTTCGCTCAACAAGAAATGGGCGCAGGCCAAGTAGGACACATCGGTGGATTCTTTGCGGGTGTACACAGGGTAGCCGTCGATGCCGCGTTGTTGGCACAATTTGATTTCAGAATCCCAGTATGCGCCTTTGACCAAACGAACCGGAATGCGGTCGCCGTGCTCTTTCGCCAGTGCCGCCAACCAGACAAGTACCGGCAAGGCACGCTTGGAGTAAGCTTGTACCACCAGGCCAAATAAGCCCCAGCCTTTGGTGACGTCGTCACGGTAGAGTTTTTCAAACAGGTGCAAAGACAATTCTAGGCGATCGGCTTCTTCCGCATCGATGGTGATGCCGACGTTCAACGCGCGCGCTTTGGCGATTAGGCCTTTGACGCTGTCAAACAGTTCCGTCATCACACGGGCTTCACAACCCACTTCGTAACGTGGGTGAAGCGCAGACAGCTTGATGGAAATGGTTGGGCGGTGTTTTTGGCTGTAGGTGTCTTTGCCGACCGATTCCACCGCTTGCTCGTAAGAAGTCAGGTATTTTTGCGCGTCGCCTGCGGTTAGCGCGGCTTCACCGAGCATGTCGAAGGAGTAGGTGTAGCCTTTGTCGCGGTAGCTTTTACCGCGAGATAAGGCTTCTTTGATGCTGCGACCCAATACGAATTGGTGTCCCATGATCTTCATGGCTTGGTTCATCGCTTTGCGAATGACGGGTTCAGACACTCGGTTGACCATGCGATTGACTAAGTTGGCGGGTGTGCCGTCTTTGTTTTCGTCCATGGTGACGATTTTACCCGTCAACAAAAGACCCCAAGTGGAAGCGTTGACGAAGAAGGAGTCGGAGTTTTTCGCATGAGACGCCCAATCGGCCACGCTCAAACGGTCTTTAATAAAAGCATCGGCTGTTTCTTTATCCGGCACGCGCATGAGGGCTTCGGCCAAACACATCAGCAAGATGCCTTCTTTGGTGTCTAGGCTGTATTCAAGCAATAATGCATCGATCATCGACATGCTGTCGTCGTCTTTGCGTACATCGGCAATGAGGCTAGAAGCGGCGTTGGTTTGGCTAACCAGTTCGCTATCGGTAGGTCTTGCAAGGGGTAAAAGTTCCGTCAACCATTGGTCTTCGTCTATCTTGTAAAGACGGGAAATAAGCGGCCACAATTCATTGAGTGGACGCTGAATGAAGCTAGGTTGTAATACTTCAAGCGCTGTAAACATGGTTGGATTCTCCCGCATTGTGAATCACGTCTGGATGACATCTGGACAATGCAGACACTGTAGTGACACAGGGGAGGAAGTGTCTTTCAGAAAAGTCGTTTTTTTTTATAAGAAAGTCCGACTGATGGCGTTAGCGCGGGATTTTGTGGTGTTTACCGATTACCAAATTGCTTTTGGTATTTTAAGGGCGTGATGCCTAGGGTCTGAGAAAAGACGTTGGTCATGGCGCTTTGGCTTGAGAAACCGCACATTTCTGCGACTTGAATCGGTGTTACACCTTCGGCCAACAAAGATTGAGCGCGTTCTAGGCGTTTGCGCATCAAATACTGGTGGGGTGTCATACCAGTGCGGTCTTTAAAGCGCTCGTGAAATTGGCTGACGCTCAAAAAGCAAAAATTTGCCAATTGGTCGATGTGCACTTTGCGCGACAGGTTCAGCTCGATAAATTGATCGAGCTTGTCGATGTCGAGATGATTACCTCGGGTGCGTACGTCTTTGTTGTTAATTTGGTGGCGAATGGCGCTGAGTAAGGTGTTGCCGCAGGCGCGCGCCAGTATGGTGTCGTTGGGGTATTGTTGCAATTCACCTGATAGCGCTGAGGCAAGGATTTGCAAACGTGGATTGAGCTGAAAATACGCCGCTTGATCAAACAAGCGTGAGACGACTTCGTACTCTTCGTCAGTAATGCCTTTTTGGGGAGGAACCGGTAGATTCACCACCATGATGCGGTTTTCACCTAGACCGGCGAAGGCGTGACTGTTTTCTGACGGAAGAATACACCCTTCTCCAGTATGCAGCTGTTTGCCTTTGCCTTGAATGTCGAAGTCGGTATTGCCATCGAGCACAACCACCAGCTGGTGGTAGTCGTGATCGTGGGTGTCCGCTTTGCTGGGCAGGCTGAAAACATCGGAATCAGACTGAGTCAAAATGCGCCTTTTACCTATATGAATCTAAAAAGTATAGCGGTAATTACGCGTCTATACGAATAACCAAATTACCTAAGGCGCCGGATTTCATCACATCGTCATGGGCCTGTGGCAATTCAGCCAATGCATAGCTGTGACGAATCACCGGTTTAAGCACGCCTTTTTCAAACAAAGGACGCAAGGCTTTGGCGATCAAGGCCAACTCTTCTGGTTTGACGTTGGCCAATGCCACACCAACGACCGACGCGTCTCGTGCCATCAGATCGCGAGGGTTAATCTCAACCGTACCACGATTACCAATTACAGCGACACAACCACCAAACGCGAGGGCTTTTAAGTCCTGATCTAGGTTGTGATTGGCCAGCATTTCGATGACGACATCAAAGCCGGTTTCCAAAGTTTGAAACGGTGCTAAATGGTCAGTTTCGTTGTGCATGATAACCGTTTTTACGCCTTGCTGGCGCAATAGTTCTGCGCCGGCTTCGGTGCCCGAGCTGGCGACCACATCCATTCCTGCAGCCAATGCAAGCTGCACAGTGGCTATGCCCACGGCACCAGTGGCACCGTGAACCAAGACTTTATCGCCAGCCTTGGCGTGAGCGCGGCCAAACAACGCTCGGTGTGCCGTGGTATAAGGCACGCCTAAACACGCGCCTTCTTCAAAAGACAACGCATCCGCGAGTGGGTAAGTGTGCGTGGTGTTACATACGGTAAATTCAGCGGAAGATCCGCCTTGGTTTCGGCTGAAATACACCCGTTGACCGACGCTAAAATCCGTCACATTAGCGCCGATTTCAATCACAGTACCGGCACCGTCTGAGCCTGGCGTGTGAGGGAAGGTCGCTTTGTAATTGTTCACGCCAGAGCGAATGTAGGTATCCACTGGATTGACACCCGCCGCACCGACTTTTACCAATAATTGGTCGTCGTTGATGCTTGGAGTGTTGGTGTCCGTTAGCGTCAAATCGCTCGCGGGGCCGTAGTCTTTCATCTGCATGGCTTTCATATTTTTGTCCTAACGTAATAAGTGGTTATTTTTGTTTTCCCTGTTCTTTCAGGCGTCCATTTTTACGGGATTAATTTGCATACACTTGTTCAGGTAACCAAGTGGCCAATTCAGGCCAAATAGATAGCAGCACTAACACAAAAATCTGAATTAAAATAAAGGGTAATACGCCCTTGTATATCGATTGTGTTCTTAATTCTGGGGGCGCAACGCCTCGTAGGTAAAACAGCGCAAAACCAAAGGGCGGCGTTAAAAACGACGTTTGTAAGTTAATGGCCATCATAATGCCCAACCACACAGGGTCTAAGCCCATCGCCAGTAATACCGGTGCCACAATAGGTACCACTACAAACGTGATTTCGATAAAATCTAAGATAAAACCAAGGAAGAACATCAGTAACATGACAACGATCATGGCACCAACAACACCGCCTGGCAGCTGCGAGAAGAAGTCTTGAATCAGCTCTTCACCACCAAAACCTCGGAACACGAGAGAAAACAGCGACGCACCGATCAAGATCATGAACACCATACAGGTGACCTTGGTAGTGGAGTACACCGCGTCTTTTAAGGTTGGAAAATTCAGCTTTCCGCTGGCCAGCGCTAAAATAGCAGCCCCTAATGCCCCCACACCGGCGGCTTCAGTCGGTGTCGCAATGCCGCTCAGAATAGAGCCTAATACCGCAAATATAAGCACCAACGGTGGAACCAAACCTTTGATCAGCTGAAAGGCAAGTGGCTCAGTAGACCCGTTACGAAGCTCTTCACGAGGTACCGCAGGGGCTTTGTGTGGTTGCAACCAAGCGACGCCAATAACATAAAGAATGTACAAAGCGACTAAAATCAAACCAGGAATCAGTGCGCCGACAAACAAATCGCCCACGGAAATGGTTTTGGGCGAGAAAATACCCATTTCCAGTTGGGCTTTTTGAAAGGCATTCGACATCACATCGCCCAACAACACCAAGGCAATCGAGGGTGGAATGATTTGTCCAAGCGTACCAGTTGCACAGATAGTACCGGCGGCTAATGCAGGATCATAACCGCGCCGTAACATGGTTGGTAATGAGATCATGCCCATGGTGACCACGGTCGCGCCTACGATGCCCGTACTGGCGGCTAACAACATACCCACCAGAATGACTGAAATTCCCAAACCACCCCGTAAAGTACCAAACAGCATCGCCATAGATTCGAGGAGCTTTTCAGCGAGTTTGGATTTCTCCAGCAGCACGCCCATTAGCACGAAAAGTGGCACCGCAATAAGAGTTTCATTGCCAATAATACCAAATAAACGATTGGGTAAGGCCTCTAAGAACACCCCATCAAAGGTGCCGAAAAACGAGCCTACAGCGGCAAAAATCAGTGCCACACCACCTAATGAAAACGCCACCGGATAGCCAAACAGTAGGCACACACATACGCCAGCAAAGAGCCATAAAGGAATAAATTCAGCCATTAGCGTTGTCCTTTCACGGTGCGTGCCGAGGTAATAATGCCAATATTTTTTAAAATATCCGCTAAGCCTTGAACGATTAAGCTGACCATCATAATAGGGATCAGCGTTTTAAGCAGATACACAAAAGGCAACCCGCCTGGTTGTGACGATGTTTCCAAAACACGCCAAGAAGCGCTGACATAATCCAGACTCAAATACGCGGTATACAAGGTAAAAGGCAACAAAAAGAAGAGACCACCAATGATGTTTACCCAGGCTTTCTTCGTCTCTGAAAATTCACGGTAAAACACATCCACACGAACGTGCTCATCGTCTTTAAAAGTGTATGCGGCCCCGAGCATGAACACCATCGCATGAAAATATAAGACAGACTCTTGCAACGCGATCGAGCCGACTCCAAAACCATAGCGCAACAGCACGACCAAGCAAGTAAGCAACATCATTGCTAACGTAAGCCAAGCCACCCACCTTCCCATGTAGTGAGAAATCGACTCGGCCGAACTGACCCATTTGTTTAACATTAAAATACCCACAGTGTTTCATCATGATGAACAGATTTTACGGTCTACTTTAGGCAAGTAACGCTTAATAAGTAACCCTTCTTAAGCGCGCAGACATCCAAAAAAAATCCAGAGCGCTAGTTTATGGGATAACGTCACGCTTGGGAATAATCAAGACCGACCAAATCGGAGCTCAACGCGTTATAGCGGATAATGGCAAGTCTTGACAGAGACATCCTAGCAAAAGAGGCTGGTTAGTAGAGGCGGGACAGAATGGCCTTACTGTTGAGTGTGGGGGTGACTTTCATCGAACGCTAGAAGATATTCCTAAGCCGACCGAGTATTATTGTAAAAACCATCTTGATTGATGCAGAGAGTGTTGGCAGTGTTAATCGTGTAGGTTGCTTACGTAGATGACAAAGCGGATAAGCTTTCTGTGTTAATGAGAGAATAATGATAACTCGGAATTTTATGATAAGCCTCTGAGTGTAGAGTGTTAAGGATTTGTTATGTTGAAAAAATGATCATCAAAAACCTTACTGTATTTGCCGAGGCAGAATTGACATTCTCAGCTGGTCTGAATGTCATCGTTGGTGAAAATGGTTGTGGTAAATCGCATTTACTTAAATCCGCTTATTCGCTAATCGCAGCCAGTGCGGAAGAGGGACGTAAACTAAGTGCAAGTGTTCCAACAAAAACGATTTTGCAAAAAGTGTACGCTTATAAATTGGTGAATATATTACGTCCGGAAACGTTAGGAAGGCTGGCTCGTCGAAAGCAAGGTAGAGAACGCTGTGAGTTAGCGCTTTCATTTGAAAACAATGCCTTAGACACCGACCTTAATTTTGCAACGACAAGCAAGTCAGAGGTTGTTATAGGCAGTCTAAGTAAGGATTGGCAACCAAAAGCTCCTGTTTTTTTGCCAATACGAGAGCTTTTAACCTTATACCCTGGCTTTGTATCGATTTATGAAAATCATTATTTAGAGTTCGATGAAACGTATCGTGATGCGTGCTTATTGCTAGGAGCACCTGCATTGAAGGGTCCCCGCGAGAAAAAAGCGGCCTCATTATAAACGCACTAAGCCAATCGATCTTGGTGATGAAATTGCCATTAAAATTCGTGATACTTTAGCTGGGCTTGTCGCTGCTCAATGTTATGCTAACGACACAGAAGAGAAAAAATTTGCTCGTAGCGCATTAAAGGCCAAAAGTTTTAGAGTGGTGCTACATTTAGAACAACCACAGAAGCATAGCAAACTGTTTCCAAAAGCAATTGATCGTGTGCTTCTAATACTGGAGTGATTACAATTGGTGAAGGAAAAATGTTTATTGCGAAACAAGCAGCAACAGGTTTTCCTGGAACTGGTGGGATCAAAACAGAGTCACTTAAAGAATCATCAGGATATTGTATGTTACAAGGTAAAAGTTTGAAAGTTGTTGAGTTAAAAGAAAATGAAGGGCCTTTTATTTTAGGGAAGTACCCAAGAGTTGAGCTTACATTTCTTTGTGAGTAAATGAGGTACATCCGATGTATAGCAAGGCAAACTACAAGAAGAGTTATTGTTCCTAGTGTATTAAATTTAAAAATATTTATCTCTGAAGAAGAAACTTACGCAGATCTCGCTCTTGGCGCATGACATGCAGAATATACACTTCGTCGTTGTCTACTTTATAGAAAATACGACAAGGATTAACAATAATTTCTCGGCAATTTAGGTTAGATACTTCGTTAGGTATTTTGCCTGAATCAGGAAATTTTTCCAGTCTCTGAATATGATCAAAAATATTTTTCACTAGCTTCTTAGCGGCGTACGGATTGCTAACGGCAATATACTCAGCAACATCGTTTAGATTGTCTAGCGCGGGCTCAGTCCAAATTATTTGAGCCATTTAGCCATTTTCTCTTTAGCTTGTTCCATGTCCATTGTTCGGCCATCTCGAATAGCCTGTTCACCTTTGGCGATACCTTCAAGAATCTTCATCCGATCTACCATCAACTCGTAATCAGCAACGTCAACTAAATAGGCAGACGGTTGACCATGTTCAGTGATGAGAATAGGTTCTTTTGATTCATGCAGATCAGCAAGCAGCTTCGTTGCCTGCCTTTTTAGTGTCGTAACAACTTCGGTTCTCATAGTGGCGCCCTACCTCAAAATGTATCACTATAGTATCACTCTGCTTGAATGTCTTCCTAGCAGTAAATGGCTGGTTATGGATCCTGTACGCATTTACGTTGGTGAGCCCCAAAACATTTTTTCAAAACATTTTGCGCTTTAACATATCTGTCACATAACTTTTCTATAGTGAAAATCATTGAACGAGCCATGAGCAGTTGCTCATACATTTTTGATGATAACCACTGAGGTTTATGTGATGAAAAAGTTAGTTGCAGGTTTAGCGATGACAGCAGCCGTTGGCATTTCGGCCAATGCGTTTGCCGATGTTGATGCAAATTTAATGTCTTACAGCAAAGCGAGTGGCGTTTCAGGCAATATTTCAAGTGTCGGTTCTGATACCTTAGCGAACTTGATGACGCTGTGGGCGGAGGATTTCAAGCGTTTATACCCAAATGTAAACATCCAGATTCAAGCAGCGGGCTCTTCTACTGCGCCACCAGCGTTGACAGAAGGGACTTCTAACTTTGGTCCTATGTCTCGTATGATGAAAGACAAAGAGATCGCAGCGTTCGAGAAAAAATTCGGTTATAAGCCAACAGCGGTTCCAGTGGCAATCGATGCATTGGCGGTTTTTGTTCACAAAGATAACCCAATCGAAGGTTTGTCACTTCCTGAAGTGGATGCCATGTTCTCTTCTACTCGTAAAGGCGGACACAGCGAAGACATCACAAGCTGGGGTAAAGCAGGTTTGACCGGTGCTTGGGCGAATCGCGACATACAGTTGTTTGGTCGTAACTCCGTATCCGGTACTTATGGTTACTTTAAAGATAATGCGCTGTTCAAAGGCGATTTCAAAAACAGTGTAAACGAGCAACCAGGTTCTGCGTCTGTTGTGCAGTCTGTTTCTACGTCTCTTAACAGTATTGGTTATTCCGGTATTGGTTACAAAACCTCTTCTGTTCGTGCGCTGCCTTTGTCTAAGAAAGAAGGTGATGCGTTTGTAGATGCGTCTTTAGAGAATGCAGCAGCGGGTAAATACCCATTGTCTCGTTTCCTTTACGTTTACGTAAACAAAGCACCAAACAAGCCACTTGAACCACTACAACGTGAATTCGTAAAAATGGTCTTGTCTAAAATGGGTCAAGAAGTTGTTGTTAAAGATGGTTATGTTCCACTACCAGCTAACGTTGCTGACAAATACCTAAAAACATTGGGTATTAACTAAGTAAGTTTGGCGATACGGATGAACACCAAAAGCAGGATGGCGTAAAGCCCTCCTGCTTTTCGTTCCCTTCTCCCTGTCATAAAATTGTCACACAAAAAAGATGAATTCGGATGACTACACCAACTGACCCTCGGATGCCGGAGCTGGATTTTAATACCCCCGCTCTAAAGCGTCATCGTAAACTTCGAGCCCTGAAAGACCGTATGGCTGGAATGGGCATCGCCATCGGAGGCAGCAGCGTAATTTTGGCTGTGCTTTTGATCTGTTTCTATCTCTTGTATGAAGTTGCTCCATTATTTTCTAATGCGTCGATTGATGCAAAAGCAAGCTACACCTTGCCAGCAAATGAGCAAGGCGACAGCCTGTATTTGGCCATGGAAGAGCAATCTGAAATTGGTATGCGAGTCGCCAGTAATGGCAGTGTGGTTTTCTTTTCGATCGAAGATGGTTCGGTTATTGAAACGATAAAGAATCCACGCGATCAGGCGATTACGAGTTTTACCGTGGAGTCAGATACCAGTCGATTGTTGGCGTTTGCCTACGACGACGGCAAGGTGTTGATTTCAAGACACAACTACAAAACTTCTTACCCCGATGGAAAGCGTAAAATTACGCCATTTGTTGATTATCCTTATGGCGAGACCGCGATCAATGTTGCGGATTTTCCGATTGAGCATCTTGCGATACGCGATGGCGACGACGGTTTGACTATTGCCGCGTCGAGCGACTCTCAGAGCGCGATGTTAAAAGTCACCAAAGACGTGAACTTCATCACCGAAGAAGTGGAGCTGACTGAGCAACGTGAAGCATTGCCGTTTATTGCGGACATCAAGAGCTTGCTGATCAGTGGTAACCAACGTTCCTTGTACGTGGCAACCCGTGCGGGTGTGTTGAGTGAGTTTGATCTACGAGACTTCGATAATATTCGCTTAAAAGACACCGTGTCTTTGTTATCGGATGGTACAAGCTTGGTGTCGATGAGTTACTTGGTCGGCAAAACCTCGGTCATGGTGGCGGATTCCTCTGGTCGTGTGAGCCAATGGTTTAACGTGCGCGACGATGCAACAAACGAAGAAACGCTGCATTTTATTCGGGATGTTAAGCAGCCGATTGCCTTAGTTGATTTGGCCATGGAACAGCGCCGTAAAGGCTTTGCGACCTTGGACGAGCGTGGCTTGGTTGCGATTTATAACGCCACATCCGAACGACAAGTGATCAACGAAAAGCTCAGCGACGATAGCGCGCGCTTAATTAGCTTTGCGCCTCGTGCAAATGGCTTGTTATTGGAAGATGGCAAAGGCCTGCATTTTTACTACGTCGACAATGAACATCCAGAGGTGTCTTGGTCGTCTATTTGGGGTCAAGTTTGGTACGAAAGTTACCCAGAGCCAACGTATACGTGGCAGTCGTCGTCTGCCAGTAACGATTTCGAACCGAAATACAGCTTGATGCCATTGGCATTCGGTACCTTAAAAGCCGCATTTTATGCCATGTTGATGGCCGTGCCATTGGCGATTTGTGGGGCGATTTACACGGCGTATTTCATGGCGCCAGCGCTGCGTCGTAAGATCAAACCCGTGATCGAGTTAATGGAAGCCTTACCAACGGTAATTTTGGGTTTTTTGGCGGGTCTGTTTTTCGCGCCTTTCCTAGAAGAGAATCTTGCGGCTACGTTTAGTATTTTAGTGGTGCTACCGGTCGGTATTTTACTGTTTGCGTACCTATGGTCGCGTTTGCCAACCGGTATTCGTTGGTTGGTACCAGAAGGTTGGCAGCCATTGTTACTGATTCCTGTCATCGTCTTTCTGGCGTGGTTCTGTTTAGCGCTTAGCCCTGTTCTGGAGGTGAATTTCTTCGGCGGTAATATGCGTGGTTGGATCACCAATGACCTAGGCATTACTTTTGATCAGCGTAATGCATTGGTAGTGGGCTTTGCCATGGGTTTTGCGGTGATTCCAACGATCTTCTCTATTACCGAAGATGCGATCTTCAGCGTACCAAAAGCCTTGACGCAAGGCTCGTTGGCATTGGGCGCAACCTACTGGCAAACCATGACACGCGTTGTCTTACCGACAGCCAGCCCGGGTATTTTCTCGGCGGTGATGATAGGTATGGGTCGTGCCGTCGGTGAAACCATGATCGTTTTAATGGCGACGGGTAACACACCGATTATGGACTTTAATATCTTTGAAGGTATGCGAACCTTGGCGGCCAATTTGGCGGTGGAAGTGCCTGAGTCCGAAGTGGGCAGCTCGCACTATCGTATTCTCTTCTTGGCGGCGTTTGTGTTGTTCATCTTTACCTTTGTGGTGAACACCATCGCTGAAACCGTGCGTCAGCATCTACGCAAAAAATACGGGTCGCTATAATGAGTATTGAGATGAAAATGAAGAAAAAATCCGTATCCGAGTGGGTTAAGTCCGGTGATCCATGGGTGTGGCTAAACGCGGGTGCGGTGGCGATTTCTGTCATCATGGTAGTGGGGTTACTGTTGCTGATTGCCGTACGCGGTTTGGGGCATTTTTGGCCAGCGGACGTGATGCAGGCGACGTATTCGTTACCAGGTGATAAGTCTTACACCATGGTGGCGGAGCGTGTCGAAAGTGTAGAAGTCACCTCGGCACAATTACGCGAAGCCGGTGTGAACTTACCAGCAGATGACGATGAATTCCTCCAGCGCACGCTATTGAAAATGGGTAACCGTGATGTTTATGGCGCGGATTTCGGTTGGGTATTGGATAAATACCTAAGCGATGTGCAAACGCCAGACATGCTGTTTGCTGCCGAGCGTCATGAATGGGGTAATTTATACGGTTACTTGATGTCGGTAAAAGAAGGTGGGCGTGTTGTTTCTGAAACCACTGACCTAACCGCGACCGCATCGGCTTTAGCGACCTGGGCGATTTTCGAGAAAAGCATCGAGCGTGCGGCAACGATTCACGACGACATCAAAGACATCGAAAAATACGACATCGGTAAGATTAACCATGCTCTTGAGCGTATTCGTTTGAAGCAGCGCCGGTTAGAACTAGAAGGTCAGTTAACCCCAGCGGTCGAAGCGGATTTAGCCGCCGAGCGCTCTCAGTACGACGAGGCGTATAAAGGTCTGCAAGCGAATTTGGCGGATCTGTATCAGCAAATCAACCGAGATTCTTTCACGGTTCGTGTGATGGATGGCACAGAACACGATATTCAAGTGTCGAAGATTGTGCATGCGTTTCGTCCAAATGCTATGTCAGTGACCGATAAGCTGGCGTTTTATTTTGTGAAATTGTGGGAATTCTTAACCGATGAGCCGCGCGAAGCCAACACGGAAGGTGGGGTGTTTCCGGCCATTTTCGGTACCGTAATGATGGTGCTCTTGATGACCGTACTGGTAACACCGTTTGGTGTGGTGGCCGCTGTGTATTTGCGTGAATACGCGTCGCAAGGCTGGGTCACTCGGGTGATTCGCATCGCGGTGAACAACCTCGCCGGTGTACCGTCTATTGTGTATGGCGTATTTGGTTTAGGGTTTTTCATTTACTTCCTAGGTTCTGGTATTGACCAAGCGTTCTTCCCAGAAGCTTTGCCATCGCCTACTTTTGGTACGGGCGGCTTGATGTGGGCATCGATTACCTTGGCGCTGTTGACCGTGCCGGTGGTGATTGTCGCGACGGAAGAAGGGTTATCTCGTATTCCGCGCAACGTCCGTGAAGGCAGCTTGGCGCTGGGTGCGACCAAAGCCGAAACCTTATGGCGCGTGGTGTTGCCGATGGCCAGCCCAGCGATCATGACTGGCGTGATCTTGGCGGTCGCTCGCGCCGCTGGTGAAGTGGCGCCTTTGATGCTGGTGGGCGTGGTGAAACTCGCGCCATCTCTGCCTTTGGATGGTAATTACCCCTTCATCCATTTGGATCAAAAGTTCATGCACCTAGGGTTTCATATTTACGATGTCGGCTTCCAAAGCCCCAACGTAGAAGCCGCTCGTCCCCTTGTGTACGCGACGGCCTTATTGCTAGTGATCGTGATTGCTTTGCTTAATTTGTCAGCGGTCACCATTCGTAACCACCTACGTGAAAAATACAAATCGCTGGAAATGTAAGCGGTTAAGAAAAGATGACTTTAAGAAGAGAACAGTATGAGCGACGTAAAAACACATTCTATCGACATTTCAGCCATGCAGCGCAGCCAACAGGCGTTGCGTATTGAAGACGAAAAAGTTTGCCTTTCGGTCAATGACTTGCACCTTTATTACGGTGAGAAAGAAGCGTTGAAAGGGGTGAATATGATCATCCCTGAGAAAAAAGTGACGGCCTTCATTGGGCCATCTGGCTGCGGTAAATCGACCTTGTTGCGTTGTTTTAATCGTATGAACGATTTGGTTGATAGCTGCCGCATTACCGGTGAAATCAATCTGCACGACAATAACATTTACGCCAAAGGCACCGATGTGGCCGAGTTACGTCGTCGCGTGGGCATGGTGTTCCAAAAGCCGAACCCGTTCCCCAAAAGTATTTATGAAAACGTGGCCTATGGCCTGCGTATTCAAGGCATCAACAAGAAGCGCTTATTAGATGAAACGGTTGAGTGGGCACTGCGTTCCGCCGCTTTATGGGACGAAGTAAAAGACCGTCTACACGAAAGCGCCTTGGGCATGTCGGGTGGCCAGCAACAGCGCTTGGTGATTGCCCGTACTGTTGCGGTAAAACCTGAAGTCTTGCTGTTGGATGAGCCGGCGTCGGCACTGGATCCGATTTCGACCTTAAAAATCGAAGAGCTGATCCATGAGTTGAAAAACGAATTCACTATTGCCATTGTGACGCACAACATGCAGCAAGCGGCGCGCGTGTCTGATTATACGGCGTTTATGTACATGGGCGATTTGATCGAGTTTGGTGATACCAATACCTTGTTCACCAACCCAAGCAAACAACAAACAGAAGACTACATCACGGGCCGCTACGGCTAGGCGGAGGACGCATTATGAAAGAGTTAACCACGGATCATATTTCTCAGCAGTTCAACAACGAATTAGAACAGCTTCGCCGGCATTTTTTGACCATGGGCGGTGTGGTTGAGAACCAAGTACAGGACGCCGTGCAAGCGTTGCTTGATGCCAACGGCTCATTAGCGGAAGATGTGAAGAAACAAGACACCACGGTGAATCAGTTGGACGGTTTGATCGACGAAGAATGTCGCCGCATTTTGGCTAAACGCCAGCCTGCTGCGTCGGACTTGCGAATGATCTTGTCGATCAGCAAAGCGGTGAGCGAATTGGAACGCATCGGCGACGAGGCGAAGAAAATCGCCAACCTGACGTTGAATCTCATTAACGAAGGCGAATCGCCTCGTGGTTATGTAGAGATCAATCGTATTGGGCAAATGGTATCTCGGATGATCCACGATTCTTTGGACGCTTATGCGCGCTTAGACTTAGAAGCCGCGGTCAAAGTAGCGAAGCAAGACCGTGTGGTAGATCAAGAATACAACACGGCGATGCGTTCTTTAGTGACCTACATGATGGAAGATCCCCGCAGTATTTCCCGCGTGATGAACGTGATCTGGGTGCTGCGTTCTTTGGAGCGTATTGGCGATCACGCGCGTTCTTCGTGCCAGCATTTGATTTTCATGATCAAGGGTGTCGATGTTCGTCACGTGAATGTGAACGATTTGTCGGCTGACATGAGTAAAAAATAAGTAATCTCATGGATTTCTTCGGTGCACCAGTAGGCGATTGAGCGGATTTTGCTATGATGGCTTTTTTGCTTATTCGGTGCCCAGAACCATGTTTACGATCGATATTGATCCTAGTGAATCCCTCGAGTCTTCTTATCTGCAATTAAATGCGCAATTAGCGGCCTTGTTGAGCGGCGAACGTGATCTTATCTGCAATGCGGCACAGTTGTCTGCTTTTGTAATGCAAACTCTTCCTGATTTGAATTGGTCTGGTTTTTACTTTGCTCGTGGTGAAGAACTGGTGCTGGGGCCTTACGTGGGTCACGTGGCGTGCACGCGGATTTCCTTTGATCGTGGGGTGTGCGGCAAGGCGGCGACCTCTTTGCAGGTGCAACGTGTCGACGACGTTCATGGGTTTGAAGGCCATATTGCCTGTGACGCGGCATCGGCCTCTGAGCTGGTGATTCCTGTGGTGGTCAACAGTAAGCTGATCGGTGTGTTTGACATCGACAGCCCGATAGTGACGCGTTTTACCGATGTGGATCTGGCGGGTTTACGGTCGTTTGTGGCGACGTTTGTTGCAGCGACGGACATGACATGGTCGCTTTAATCGGCGAGAAAATAGGCTTCTAGTGCGTTTAAAGAATCTTGATACAGTGTAGACAAGCCATCTACGTTGGCTTGTATGACCGTGTCATTGTGTTGTGCCGCGGCCGATTCGATCTGTTGGCAGCGCTTTGCAAACCCTTGCAGCGCCATGTTTAGGCTGGCCGATTTAAGTGAATGGCTCACTTCTTCTAATTCATGGTAATTTTTGTCTGCCCACATCTTTTGTAACCGCGTCATTTTTTCTGCACTGTCTTCGATAAATTCTAACCGTATGGCGTTAATAATATCTTTTCCTAGCATGTCGAACAGTGATTCTAATTGTGTGTCATCAATCATCGTTTTGGATCTCTAGTGGTGGATGTTGAGCCGTAAATAAAGTCGTTAGGATCGATTCTAGTTGACTTTGTGTCAGAGGAAAAGTCAGCGCGATGACAGACGACATCGGGTGGTTAATCGCTTCGATATTGTAACTCAAAACGGGACACGCTCTTTTGTGCCATTGTTGGAGTGCGTCGCTGTCATCGCGTTCAAAGCGAGCGGTATTGCCTAAAATGACGAGGTCACAGTGTTTGTATTCTTGCAAGCGGCCTTCTTTTGAAAGTACTACGTTGATGTTAAACGTGGCGAGTTGCAAACTGAGGATTTTGGCCAGCTGAGCATCGGTTTCGATCAGCAGGGCGCTTGTTTTATCTGGGCATTGAAAGGTCTGAGGGTCTGAGCGCGGCGCCAATTGAGGGGCACTAAAGGGAATGTCGACCCAAAACTCACAGCCTTTTTGTGGCGCACAGGAAAAGTGCATTTCACCCTTCATTAGGTAAATCAGTTTGTGACACAGAGCGAGATGCAAACCAACTCGGCTGGGCAACGTCCCATCGGATTGCATTGGCATAGAAGGGTTGACTCTCAAATGCTGCTGCAACTCGGTTGACATCCCAAGCCCCGTGTCTCTCAGGGCTATTTGCAACATGCCAGCTTGCTGTGTATCCGCCAGTCGAGACAGGTGCGCGCTTGTCGACGCTGGACGTCTGATTTGTAAACTGATGCTGCCAGAGGGCGTATGGGTAACGGCATTTTGCAGTAAGGCTACAACGATCTCTTTTACACGCACAAAATCCAAACTCAGTGGCGTGGGTAAAAGTGGGTCTATATACAGAATACTCTGCACATTTTTTCGTGTCATTTGGGTGTTTAGCAAGGCAAAGCAGCTTTCAATATGCACGTGTAATGAGCCATCAGTGGGGGTAAGTATCAGTTTTTTAGCGTCAATGAGCGCCAAGTCTGACAGCATTTCAATAGTATGAAGCAATTGCAGCCCAGACTCTTCGATATGCTCTGAAAGCTTGTCGGTATCGTTGGGCATACTCCTTTTACTGAGGGTATTGGCGCTGCCTAAAATCGCACTAATAGGAGAGCGAATTTCTTGATGAATAAAAGCCAGAATGTCGACTTTGTCTTCATGAACACTTTTGATGCTCGCAGTAAGGCGTTTATTGTGTAAATACGTACGCTGCAATTCGCTGATGCCTTTTATGATAAAAAAGCCTAAGCACAAGAGACAAAGGAAAAGGCTCATAGCGAGCATTTGAATGGCGTCTAAGTTTTCTTGTAATAACTGGCGTTGTGAGCTGATGTATTGATTGCTGCCATTATTAACGAGTGTGACAAACTCATTGATCTGCTCGTCGATGTTGTGAAGGCGTTCTATTAGGCTAGGAAGGTAATCGTATTCACCGTTTTCAATTTTTGAGAGCTGAAAACTGAGTAACTCCAATTCTCCATTGATGATATTGAGCAACCTCGTGGTACGGCCATTTTCAAAATTACGAATCAGTTCGCCGACGTCGCCTCTTCTGAGCAGGTCAACACGGCTCATTAAAAGATCGTATTCGAAAAACGCATTTCCTTGCAGTGAAGGCGCTGTCTTGTCTAGTTGAATCAAGTAATTGAGAAAGCGATAAGATTGCACATGCAATTGCAGCGCGTTCCACAGTGTGCTTTCAAACACTCGACGGCCGTTGTTATTTGAGCTGTCGCTGGTGAACGTAATAATGCTTAACACCGTGATAGAAAGGGCGATAATAAGCGCAATAAAACCGTATAAGACCCATTGTTTAATTTGAGAGAGCCAAGGGGTTCGTTGAAATAATCGCACGGTTTTACTCCATTAAGACCATCGATTCAATGCGACTAATTTGCCAGATAGAGCGCCCATAATACTCTTCAGATTTCAGCGTTTCTTTGTCGTCGAATGGATAGATCATCATAATCGGACCAAGGTTTCTGATGCTTATTAGGTTGCCATCCATGTGGGTCGCAAAAATGGCCCCATGCTCAACAAAGTCAGTGAGTGGGATGTCCGTCATGTATTGATTAAGCGCAGTGACTTTTAACCGTGTCCCCTCGCTTTTTATATAAGCGAAAAGATCAACCGCCGAGAAGCCTTGGTAGGTGTGCACTTCTTTTGTCCATGGAGTGCGTGTGGTCACAAAGCGTTGCGGCAACCGGTTCAGCATGGCCATATCGAACGTAACACCTTGTTTTGAAGGCTTGGTATGAATGGTGTCTGAAACGGTGAGAATCACAGGACCTTGTGGCGTCTCTGTGGCGTGAGTTACCACAGAGAAAAAGCCTAAAAACAGCAAAACACAGAAAGTGAACACACGCATGGGGCTGAGCCTTAAAACCGCTACAAAAATAGCCAGTAAAGAAAATGGACAATGAATAAAAATAGCGGGCTTTTTAGACGATTGCTAGACAACGACGCCATAAGACTGCATTGATTTGAAAAAAAACAATTTTTTATCCCGATAAAGCGAAATGTGGTGAATGTTTGCTTTAAACACAGGTAATTAGAACCGCGTTGTGGAGCCTAGAATGCCCTCATGATATTCTGTCCGCTCTTTACAAAAATAGACAAAAAGGTAAAACGATACCGTGATCACACACCCATTTAAAGCGGCTGGGGCTTTTTTAAAAGCCTTTCCATTGGTGCTTTCTAAAGAGTTAAGGCTGTTTATATTGGCGCCCTTACTCGCGAATTGCTTGCTGATAGGCTTATTGTATTTTGTGGCGTTCAGTTATTTTCAAACCCTGATGGATTCAGCAATGGGGTACTTGCCCGAGTGGGTGTCTTTTCTTAATTGGCTGTTTTATTTGATTTTTGCGGCCATTATTAGCGTGTTGTTGTTTTACAGTTTTTCTGTTGGGGTGAATATTTTAGCGGCGCCGTTTATGGCTTTTTTGGCGGAAAAAGTAGAAGCAAAACAAACCGGTAAAGTGTTCGATGAAACCTTAACCGCGGGCGTTATTATGGCGATTGCGGGGCGCAGTTTGCAGCGTGAATTCCAAAAAATACTCTACTTTTTGCCTCGTTTTATTTTGTTGCTTTTGTTGTCGTTTATCCCTTTAGTGAACGTCATTGCGCCGGTGTTACTGCTGTTATTTTCCATGTGGATGTTGTCTTTACAGTACATGGATTATGCCTTCGATAACAACAAGGTGACTTTTCACGAGATGCGGATGGCGTTGCGCAGCAAGCCTTTGTTGTGCTGGACGTTTGGTGCCATTGTAATGGTCGGTTTAGCGATTCCTATTTTTAATGTATTTATGATGCCGATTGCAGTTGTGGCCGCCACCTTGTTATGGATTTCGGTGTTTAGAACACAACACGGTGACTTTTCCGCGTTGTTAGATCGCCCCCGTGGAGTATGGTAATGGCCATGAAAATCTTAATCGTTGATGATGCTTCTTTTACGCGCGATTTGATCCGCCGTACACTGCGTAAGCAGTTTCCCGCGGTGGAGATTGAAGACGCAATAAATGGTCGAAAGGCGCAACAACTCATGTCAAAAATGCAGTTTGATATGGTGTTGTGTGACTGGGAAATGCCTGAAGTGACGGGGGTCGAGTTGCTGAAATGGTGCCGAGATCAGCCTAATTATAAAAAAGCAGACGTCCCCTTTGTGATGATCACCAGTCGTGGCGATAAAAGCCACGTTGTCGAAGCGGTGCAGTCTGGTGTAACGGATTATCTTGGTAAGCCTTTTTCCAGCGAGCAGCTGGTGAGCAAGGTGATGTCCGCCGCGAAGAAACACGGCCTTGAGCATCGGTTAGCGTCGCAAAAGCCCCGTGAATCCATTAGTCCCGGTGGTGTGGGGGCGGCGTCGTTAGATATTCTGATGGGAGGGGGGAGATCGGCGCCCGTAAAGGCGACGAAATTTACTCACCCTGACGCGCCCGTTGTATCTGTCAAAGAGGTGAAAATACCGACACTGGTGCGATTTGAAAACAAACAATTTCGTTGCATGGTGATTCAATTCAGTAAGACAGAGGCGACCATGTTGATAAAAAGCGACGACGTGGTGCCTCAAGTATTGGGCCAAGCGGTGTTGGATTTGGAATTTTCCGGCCAGGTTAATCGCCTGAATTACTACATACAGTCTGTTTCAACCACAGAGAAAAAACACGACTCTACGTTTTTGACGGTGGTGCTGGGACTGATCGATCAAGACAGTGAAAAAGAAGTTTTTATTAGCACATTATTCGACAGCTTGTGAGTTTTTCTTTGTTTTACCCGTTGCGTTGTGCGCGCAAGGGGAGAGCGTTTTAAGACGTTGGCGGTACAGGGCGGTTGTCGTTCCGTACTCTGCTAGCAGGGAAGTAGCAAGCAAACTTACTGCCGATGCCCGGTTGGCTTTTTACCTGCAATTTGGCGTCGTGGTGCAGTAAAATGTGCTTAACAATTGCCAGCCCTAATCCTGTGCCCCCCGTTTTTGATCCTCGTCCTTTGTCTACTCTAAAAAAACGCTCTGTTAGCCGCGGGATGTAGTTTGGCTCAATGCCGATGCCCGTGTCTTGTACCGAGAAAATTCCGTTTAGCTCGTTGGATTCCCATGTGACGGTAATATTGCCGCCTTCAGGGGAGTATTTTATAGCATTCACCACGAGGTTAGAAAACGCGCTGTATAATTCTTTATAAGCACCGTAAAGGTGAGCATTATCTGGAATGTGTACGTCGATGATGTGTTGTTCCGACAGAATAGGCGCAGTGGCATTGGTGATGGTTTTGACGATGTCGCTTACGCTATGCCACTGGTTTTCTTCGCGTTTGTCATTGCTTTCTAAGCGAGAGAGTAAGAGAAGGTCTTCGATCAGTTGTTCCATGCGTTCCGACTGTTCAGACATGTTGACGATGCCCTTTTGCATACTGGCAGGTAACTTATCTTTGAACATGCCTAAGGTTTCTAGGTAGCCTTTAATCACGGTAAGGGGGGTTTTTAATTCATGAGAAGCGTTAGCGACAAAGTCTTTTCGCATTTGCTCCATCAGGTGCAAGCGGGTTACATCTCTGATAAAAATAAGGTGATCGTTTTTATCGTACAATGTGGTTTGGATTTCTAGGTAGATGCCTTCCATTGATGGGGATTTAATGACTAAGGGCTCACCAAAACGCTTTTGACTAAAATATCTAAAAAACTCTGGGCTGCGCACAATGTTCGTGATCATTTGACCGCGATCGACTGGACGAACTAAACCAAAAAAATCGGCCGCGGAATTGTTCCACCACTCTAAATTACCTTGGTTATCCGCCATGATGACGCCTTCTTTTAATGCAGCGGTGGAGCTTTCTATTCTGGTCAGTGCTTGGCGCATTCGACGTTTCGATTTGCGTTGCTTCTTTTGTAATCGATGTACGGCATCAAACACATCGCCCCAAATGCCGCTGGCTTCAGGAGGAGCGCCACGTCCAGAATGTCGCAACCAATAATGAAATTGATAAAGCTGATAAAGCTGTAAATACAGCGATCCTAAAACGTACAGCAGTAAAACACCTAATAGTTGACCAATGATTAGGCCAATGACAACACAGGAGGCAAGGCCTGCTAACCATGTGAGAAAGGTGTTTCGCCATATTGTTTTCATACAGACCTTTTTGCAGAGAAGCGGTAGCCAGTCCCTCGTACCGTTTGAATTAAGAAATCATGAGAGCTACCAATGGCTTTGCGTAGACGACGAATATGCACATCGACGGTACGCTCTTCAACATACACATTGCCTCCCCAGACTTGATCCAATAATTGGGCTCTTGAGTAGGCGCGTTCTTGGTGAGTCATGAGAAATTTTAGCAAACGATATTCTGTTGGCCCCATGTCTAACGGGCGGTTATCTATGGTAACCCGTTGGCTAATAGGATCAAGCGTTAAGCCTTCCACTTCAAGCGGCTCGTCCACGCCCTGAGGCGTAGCACGACGCAATACGGCTTTGAGTCGGGCGACCAATTCTCTAGGTGAGAAGGGCTTGGTGATGTAATCATCCGCGCCAACTTCTAGCCCTTGAATTTTGTTATCTTCTTCGCTTTTAGCCGTCAAAATAATCACCGGTATTTCTGCCGTAGTGGTGTCTTTTTTAAGTCGACGAGTCAGCTCGATACCGCTGCCACCAGGCATCATCCAGTCGACTAGGATAAGGTCGGGCCGATGGTCGACAATTATCTCATGAGCTTGCTGAATATTTTCGGCTTCCAAATATTCATAGCCCGCCATTTCAAGTGCAATGGCGATCATTTCACGAATGGAAGATTCGTCGTCAATTATTAATACTTTTTTACCGGTCACAGGATACACCCTCATCTCAGGAACGGTTTCATTAAAGCGGTCAAATGTGACAATTCGGTTACATTGTCATAACTTTGCCATAAATTAGATAAAATAGCTGAAAGCTAGGCCAAGAAAAATACAGCCCCCAATGCGATTATTATCTAAAAAAGAGCGAAAGCAAGCGTGTCGATCCCGTGTTTTGGCTTGGCTAAATTGTTGATAAAAAAGCCCACTACACAGAACGAGTGCGGCGAAATAGGGCCAATTTAATGTGGCAAGCACGCCGATCCACGTCAGTAACGATAAGGTCAAACCTTGCAAACATACAATCACAAATAAGTCGTATTGGCCAAATAAAATGGCAGTGGATTTGATGCCAATTTTTAAGTCGTCTGGGCGATCTGTTATAGCATAGTAGGTATCATAGGCAATCGTCCAAAAGCAGTTGGCTATAAACAGCATCCACAGTTCAGGATCCGTTAGGTCGCCCCCTTGTGCGCTGTATGCCATGGGAATCGACCACGAAAACGCCAACCCAAGAAAGAGTTGAGGCAGGTGCGTATAACGTTTCATAAAGGGGTAAAGCACCGCTAACCCTAGGCCAGCAAAGGACAGCATGATGGTTCTTACATCGGTAAAAAGCACCAGTATAAAGCTTAGTAAGCACAGCCCAGCAAACAGCATTAACGCCTCTTTTTCAGACACTCGGCCAGAAGGCAGGGGGCGATTTTTGGTACGGTCAACGTAGCCGTCAACTTTTCGGTCGGCATAATCATTGATGACACAGCCTGCGGAGCGCATGCTGAATACTCCTAACACAAAAATGACGATAAGGTGCCATTCAGGCAAACCATCGGCCGCGAGCCACAAAGCCCATAAGGTGGGCCACAGCACTAAAAAAGAGCCGATAGGTTTGTTAAATCGTGTTAAGTCTGCGTAGTCTTTTAGCATGCTCATAAAAATCCAAACGGCGGTTTTAGGGGAATGTCATCAAAAAAAGCTTCGTTCACTAGTATGCCGGGGCCATATTGGTGAAACACAGAGCGTCTTGCCCACAGTGCCGAGGCCTGATTAGGAAACAGGCGCTTGGGTAATTGGGTCACTTCAATCGCGCTCCTGCGTAAGGCCCTGTACTGAAAAAGGTAACCACCTAGGGGGGTATTTTTTAACTGTTTTACTTGTCGCCAATGACCACGCAATGATCGAGCAGGGATCACTGACCGTGCGTAAATAACCGCTGAGCCGTTTATTCTGAGTAGAACAGTGCGAATGCGAGCCGCTTCTCTTGGACGTAAGGACAGCCTTCTTCTTTCGCGCGATGTAGGAGCCCCCCAAGTGTCTTCAAGCACGTCGACCGTCAGAATGCCAAGGCTTTGTAACGTTGCGGTTAACGAGTCTTGTGTGACTAGCCAGGGCCACAAATGACGGGGTACGTTGTTTTTATTAATTCGATGCACAGGCGACCAGCGATAGTCGAATTGTTGAGCAGCAGACGGGTTCATTAGTGTCGTCATGGCGTGTTAGGCGTTCATCTTTTGGATAAGAGCGACCATTCTATGCAACTCGGTCGAGTGTTGAAAGACCGCATTGCACTGTGCTTTTGTTTCTTCAAGACTCAAACCAAGCGCGCGTAACGCCGAAGGCTCAATGTTGTTATCGTGGCGCAATTGATGTGATACATACAGTAAGGTGGCAAGAGTGGCGTGTTCGCCATAGTAATCAGGGTTTTTACTGTATCGTATGGACATCCAGATGCTCTCTGGAAGGCCCCAATGACGGAGCAACCAAGAGCCGAGTTGCTCTTTGGTAAAATGCATGATTTTCATTTCGATCAATTCTGATGACAAATGTGCGTTGGCTTCTTGATAGCGTGACAAAATCGAAAAATGGGGTGGAAAAATCGTACTGAGGGCTAAGTAACCAAAGTTCTGTAGTAATCCCGCTAGGTACGCGTGGCCGATTTTTGGGCGTTTAGGTGCTGGCATGGCGTTTACCAATGCGGTCATGAGTGCCGCGTTGGAAACCGAGCCAAACCAAAAATCCTCGTAGTGGCGTGGTCCGTCTTGTGGCGTTCTAAAGGCTGTCCCGATGGATAATCCCAACGCGAGATTCATGACCATGTCAAAGCCCAGTACACGGATAATGGCGTCTTCGATAGAGTCAATAGAGCCAGGAGCACCGTAATACGAAGATGAAGCCCAGCTGATGACTTGGGCGCTTAAACTGGGGTCTAGCGCGATCGCATCACACAGTTCATCGGTACCGGCGGTTTCTTCGGTGGAGAGCCGAATAATACGATGAGAAGACGGGGGCAAAGGTGGAATTTCTAGGGTTTCTTCAAGCCGTTCTTTAAGGCGAATGGATTGAAATCGACCTAAAGCGTGAAGAATTTGCATTTCGTCGTCTTTGTGACTCTTGGCAGGGGGGTGAATGTGTTGCGTAGGGACGGAGATAGGCTCAAAGCGATTCAAAGGGCCTGAAAACATCGTTTTTAGTTCTTCAGAAGTGATCTCATGATATTGACCATCGGCTTTATTACGAATGGAAAAAACCCCTTCGTTTAGCAGTGTATTTTCTAAGATGGTCATCACCCCATGGGGTTTTATCACCGTATCCATTGAATTTTGGGCGTGACTTGTTGGTTCAAATCGACGTTTTGTGAGGCGTGAGACAGCAGACATATCCAGCATGTTGTTGCCCGGAAAGATCACCTGCAAGCGACCAACATGGTCTACTAGCTGCACCACGCGTAATGTTATTCTGGGCTGACGCCCTACCGAAGGTTTCATACACTTCCTTGTGGTTATGTTGTAGGGTGTTGGCATGAAAAAGCCCCAAAAAAGGGGCTTCGTCAATATGGCTGATTTTACCTGCTCGTTCTGATTAGTGATTCAGAATTTGGCTTAAGAACATTTGCGTACGGTCATGTTGCGGATTATCGAAGAACGCGTGAGGTTCGTTGGCTTCCACAATTTCACCCGCATCCATAAAGACAACACGGTCAGCAACGGTTTTAGCAAAGCCCATTTCGTGTGTTACACACACCATGGTCATGCCTTCTTCCGCGAGTTGCACCATGACGTCCAATACTTCTTTGATCATTTCAGGATCGAGCGCCGATGTGGGCTCATCAAACAACATGATACGGGGCTGCATACACAAGCCACGTGCAATCGCCACACGCTGTTGCTGACCACCAGAAAGCTGACCTGGGTACTTCAATGCTTGGTTGGCGATTTTCACGCGCTCCAAGTAATGCATCGCCATTTCTTCCGCTTGTTTTTTAGGGGTTTTACGAACCCAAATAGGGGCCAGTGTTAGGTTTTCTAAGATGGTCAAATGCGGAAATAAATTAAAATGTTGAAACACCATGCCCACGTCCTTTCGGATCGCTTCGATGTTCTTCAAGTTATTATTCATCTCCACACCATCCACTAGAATGGTTCCTTTTTGATGCTCTTCCAGACGGTTAATGCAACGTGTCATGGTTGATTTACCAGAACCAGAAGGGCCACACACCACGATGCGTTCGCCTTTTTTGATGCTGAAATTGATGTTTTTCAATACGTGAAAGTCACCGTACCATTTGTTTACATCATTAAACTCAATGATTGCTTCTTCGCCCTGCGCAAGTTGGGCACGAGCCATGTTTGTATTTGTCATAATAAAGACCTCAAATTCCTAACTAATTTCGCTTGTGCCCAGTTTCTAACTTACGCTCAATTCTCATACTGTAGCGAGACATACCAAAACAGGCTGCCCAGAACACAAAACCAGCAAAGGCGTAGCCTTCAATGGTGGTGCCCAACCAGCTTGAGTCGTGAGTCGCGGCTTGGATTCGACCAAGTAGATCGAACATGCCCACAATGTACACAAGCGTGGTGTCTTTAAACAAACCAATGAAAGTGTTCACGATACCTGGAATAACCAATTTTAATGCTTGTGGCAAAATGACCAAGATCATAGATTGCCAATAAGTCAGACCCGAGGCGTCGGCCGCTTCGTATTGCCCTTTAGGAATGGCTTGTAAGCCTCCACGAATTACCTCAGCCATGTAAGCGGCAGAAAATAACGTGATACCAATAAGAACGCGCAGCAACTTGTTAAAGTTCATACCTTCTGGCAAAAACAAAGGAATCATCACTGATGCCATAAACAAGATAGTAATCAGAGGCACCGCACGAACGGTTTCGATGAAAACAATACACACAGATTTCGCAATTGGCATGCTTGATTGACGACCCAGCGCCAACAAAACACCCAAAGGGAAAGAGGCCACAATGCCGACAACACCCAATAAAGTGGTTAGGAATAACCCGCCCCAAAGAGACGTTTCAACCACTTCTAAGCCAAAGACACCGCCAGCGAATAAGAAATACGCTATGACTGGGTAAACAACGATAATCCCAATAGATAGGTACAACTTATTGACTGTTTTGACCGCAAAAGTACCAATCAACATCACCAACAGAATCAGCGCTAAATTAATGCGCCATGTTTCTTCTGAAGGGTAAAGACCGTACATAAACTGGTCAAAATAGACGCCGATAAAGGCCCAGCATGCCCCTGTACCAGTACAGTCAGCTTTAGATGCACCGCTAAAAGTAGCGTTAATAAAGCCCCACTCGATTACCGGCGGAAGAAGCAAATACAGCACATAGAAGCTGAATAGAGTTAACAATATATTAAGAGGGGACGACAACAAGTTCTGACGTACCCATGCCACGGCACCAACAGAGTTAACTGGTGGTGGAAGGCTTGGTGATGGTTTGAATTCAATAGCCATGTTCTTCCTCCTAGCGCTCTGTTAAGGACATTTTTTTGTTATACCAGTTCATAAAGACAGAAATAGTCAAACTAAGCGTTCCATAAACGAGCATACACAGACCAATATTTTCGATGGCCTGACCGGTTTGATTGAGCGTAGTGCCCATCACAACCGCTACTAACTCAGGATAAGCAATGGCTGCACCTAGAGAAGAGTTCTTCGCCAAATTAAGAAATTGACTGGTAAGCGGAGGGATAATAACGCGCAGAGCCTGAGGCAAAACAATCAAACGTTGTGTGAGGCTGTCTTTTAGACCCAGCGAACGAGCCGCTTCGGTTTGTCCCCAGTTGACCGACAAGATGCCTGCACGAACGATCTCGGCAATAAACGCACCAGTATAAGTAGACAAAGCGACCAGTACTGCGACGAACTCGGGAGGAAGCACCATCCCGCCTGTCACGTTAAAGCGACTCTTTTGCGGTAAATCGAACTCGATAGGAAAGCCTGACACCACTAATGCCAAAAAGGTAATGACAAAAATAACACCTAAAGAGGTCCAGTAAGCGGGAAACCAAACGCCAGTTCGCGTTTGACGCTTTTTCGCCCACACAATTAAGGCAATGGACGCGACAATCGATAATACAAAACCAGCGATAACCATACCAAATCCGTCTTGAACGATCGGGTTTGGTGAGTAAATGCCACGTTTGTTTAAGAAGAAACCGCCAAATATGAAACTGTTTTTAGGTATGGGTAAGGTTGCAAGCACCGCGAAATACCAGAAAAACATTTGCAACAACAAAGGGATGTTTCGCAGCGTTTCAACATACACAGTCGCTAAGCGCGCTACCAGCCAGTTATTAGATAGACGAGCTAAGCCCATCACAACACCAATAATGGTGGCTAATACGATACCCATAAGGGAAATAACAATCGTATTAATTAAAGCAACAACAAATGCCCGTCCATAGGTGTCGGCTTCAGTGTAGTCAATTAAGTGAATTAAAACGGGAAATCCAGCTGGTTGGTTTAAAAAAGCAAAACCAGTAGAAATACCTTGATTGGCTAGGTTAGCTTGCAAGTTACTAAATAAGTAATAACCCACGAAAACAACCACAGCCAGAAGGATAATTTGAAAAATTAAGGCACGGTTGCCGGCATCGTTCAAAAAGCTTTTATTACTTGAAGTAGTTTTATCGCTCATCTTGTTTCAGGCAATTGAAATGCTCGTCAGATGTGTAAGGGAGGGGAAAAAATTCAGCGGCTCTTTTGAGCCGCTGAATAGATACCCAAGCAGTGTGCTTTAGGTATTAACGTACTGGTGGCGCGTACATAACACCACCTTCAGTCCATAATTTGTTAATACCACGTGGAAGACCTACTGGCGTAGATGGTCCAACGTTACGTTCAAATACTTCGCCGTAGTTACCGACTTGAGCAATGATGTTGTAAGCCCAATCAGCAGAAAGACCAAGTTGCGCACCCATATCACCTTCAGCGCCTAGTAAGCGCTTGATGCCTGGATCATTGGTTTCTTTCTTGATTTGAGCAACGTTTTTAGAAGAAATGCCCATTTCTTCTGCGTTAACTTGAACAAACATCGCCCACGTTACGATGTCTTTCCACTGGTTGTCGCCGTGGCGAACAACAGGACCTAGTGGCTCTTTAGAAATGGTTTCATCCAGGATGATGTGAGCACTTGGATCCGCTAGTTTAGAACGGTGAGCAGCAAGACCAGATTTGTCTGTAGTGAAGACATCACAACGACCAGAAGCATAAGCCGCTAGTGCTTCGTCTGCTTTTTGAACAACAACTGGTACGTAAGACAATTTGTGCTTACGGAAAAAGTCAGCCATGTTCAATTCAGTGGTGGTACCTTGCTCAGTACAAACTGTAGCACCATCAAGATCCATTGCAGATGTCACACCCAGATTTTTACGCGCCATAAAACCTTGACCATCGTAAAAGTTAACTGTGGTGAAGTCTAAGCCTAGAGATGTGTCGCGTGTGTAAGTCCACGTTGTATTACGAGAAAGTACATCGATTTCACCTGATTGCAGTGCCGTGAAACGTTCTTTTGCTGAAAGTGGCGTGAATTTGACTTTTTGCGCATCACCAAAAATTGCGGCAGCAGCAGCACGACAAGCGTCTACATCGATACCAGACCAGTTACCATTTGAGTCCGCGTTAGAGAAGCCTGGAACACCTTGACTTACGCCACATTGAATAAAACCTTTTGCTTGGACATCTTCAAGAGTTGATGCTGCAGCACCTGCGCTGATAGTGGCAGCGATTGCAGCAGTCGTGAATAGTTTACCGACGTTCGATTTCATTATTGAGCCTCCCGGGCATTTTTATATATGTTGTTATCTTACTGGTTTTTTACGCCAAACTTGCTATTTGTAGTCATGTAACAGCAAAGTTAGTGCCAACATTTAATTATTCTTGTTGTGGGTTATATGCAGACGAATCTTCTAAAAGATCATCCCATCCCCCTATAG
This sequence comes from Marinomonas sp. IMCC 4694, assembly GCF_008122525.1. Taxonomy (NCBI): domain Bacteria; kingdom Pseudomonadati; phylum Pseudomonadota; class Gammaproteobacteria; order Oceanospirillales; family Oceanospirillaceae; genus Marinomonas; species Marinomonas sp. IMCC 4694. The sequence goes on along the minus strand of NZ_VSRV01000001.1, from coordinate 3,452,400 downwards.
AATTACTCTTTTGGATAGTAGTCAAGAATAAAGTGTCAACTAGGGTATGTCATTTGATTCATTTTTTACACTTTTTTTGCGCACTAAGGTCACGTAAAAAAAACGAGTTATTCAACGTTGCCATTCTTTAGCCTAGAAAATACAAGGAGAGACCTTTGCATGAGCAGTCGATCTAGCCATATTGCTTGCCAAAGGTCTTTTATAAAAAATTCAATCAACGTCTTTATAGAAAACGGTCAACATCGTTAAAAATCAGTGCTCTTTAACTCATAAAAATGCCCACATAGTCCACTTGGACGGACTTTACTTGCTATCTCAGCATTCTCGTTGGATACGAAACGCCCGTTTTAGGTTGTAAGCCATACAAATTAAACTCACCCTAGCCTGATTGCGAGCCCGTCCTAGATAACGCGCTTTACCTAACCCATAGTGCAATTTCATTATCCCAAAGACATGCTCTACACGGGAACGAATACTGGAAAAATAACGGTTTTGCTTTTCTTGATCCTCGTTAAGAGGTCTATTACGATAAGCTCGATGGATAATGCATTCTTTGACCTTTTTTTGCTTCAATAACCTGCTGTGCTGGGCACTTTTGTACGCACTGTCTGCATACACTTCCCGCTCATGACCAGTGAGTATCGATTCAAATGGAATCGAATCGTGAACATTGCCTGCCGTGAGCATGACTTCTTTGACAAAACCATCCTCATCCACATTTGTATGGGCCTTAAAACCATAGGTGGTTTTACGTTTTCCATCGCTGCTTTGCTTAACGCTATAGCCTGCTTCTGGGTCTTGCGTGTTTTTACCCTCAGCATTCTTACGAGGACGAGCATTCTTCGCTTCTATCACGCTGGCATCTATGATGCTTATCTCACCTTGTTTGATGATCAGACTTTGTTCGGCTAACTGGGCATTGATCTCGGTCATCGCTGCGTCTAGTAATCCGTTTTTCTCTAGCAGATTACGGAAACGCCAAATTGTACTGTGGTCGGGAACGCCTTGATCTAGGCCGACACCGACAAACCGGCGAAATAATAAGTCGCGAGCCAGTGCTTTTTCCAGCGCTGGGTCACTTAGGTTGTGCCATGATTGCAATAACAAAGCTTTAAACATCATCAACGGAGGCCAAGCGCGTTCACCTTTTGTACGGTTGTGAATGTCACAGAATAATCGCTCAATGCAGGACCAATTCAACAAGTCATGAATCTCGTCAAATTCTTCAATAAACCGATTCGATGCTTGCAGCGCATCGGCAAAGCTCTGTTGTTTTAACTCTTTCCACGCCATTTTTTGATTGCTCTTCTTTGCTTTTGGTTATTATCTCATAGGATCGAAGGGGATTATTCGTGCAAAGGTCTCAAGGACTTCAGGGCAAAGTGAAAAGAAACACGCTGTATTTTATAAAGACAATTCTGTGATGTATTGATTCAATTTAGTGCTAAATTTTTTTTTGCATTATTTTGGTGCTGTTCTGCATACAGAGGTACTTTATTTTAATACCCACACGCAATATATTGATTAAAGCACTTTCCATAACCTGTAATCTGCATGGTAGACTGAGCTCTTAATTGATGTCATGTAAGGAGATCCACGCCCGATGGATAACTCAGCAAAACCACTTGATCGGTTAGATAAGAAAATTCTTCGAGAACTGCAGATTAATGGTCGGTTGTCGAATGTGGAACTGGCGAGTCGTGTCGGATTGAGCGCGACGCCCTGTTTGGAGCGAGTTCGTCGTTTAGAGCGTAATGGTTATATTACGGGTTATTGTGCTTTGGTTAATCCTAAAAAAGTAGACGCTGGTTTGCTTGTTTTTGTGGAAATTCGTCTCAAGACGACGTCGCCAGAAGGTTTTAATGAATTTAAAAATGCCGTGACGGAAATTCCTGAGATTCTGGAGTGTCATTTAATTGCAGGCGATTTTGAGTATCTTCTAAAAGCGCGAGTGTCCAATATGGATTCGTATCGGCTGTTACTAGGTGAAACCTTGCTGACCTTGCCTCACGTTAGAGAATCGCGGACTTACGTGGCGATGGAGGAAGTAAAAAACACCACAGTGGTGAGTATTCCTTAATACAAAACAGAGTTAGAGTGATAGGCAATGGATCACTTTAGCCAACATAACCGGCCCCATTCCCTTTACATTAAGGACGGCTTTATCGGAGGGAAAAGGGCGTTCAGCTATCAGTTTTTCAAGCACTTTTTTTGACACCCCTTTCACTTTCAAAAGCTGGTCCACTTTTGACTGATTAATGGCGATATAGCCAGTTGAGCAGCCAGTGGCGTTTTTTTTTACGAGTTCAGGACGGTCCACTGTGGCCACGGATTGCACTTCTTCTTTCGTTTCTATCGCTTTTGTCGTAGCTGGTATTGAGTCAGGTTGTTGCTCGTTAGGTTCAGCGGCTTTGGTCTTAACATCCGTCGGTTCAGCACTAGTCAGTTCAACATCAGTTGGCTCAATATGAGTCAGTTCAGCATCAGTTAGTTCAACATGATAGGGCAAGCTAAAATAAGCGATATCGCAGGCAACATAGTCGTTACCATTCCATTCGCTCAGTTGTAAACATAATTGCCATGAACCGGTAAGTGGTTGTTGGAAAATGAGGTCATAAACACAGTCGACTAGGCAATGCTGGTCGTTTATTTCGCCAATCGTCGTAGAAGCCAGTATAAGCGGCTCTGCGTGCAGATCTCGGGTCAAGGGAAGCGCGCACATTTGCACACGTAACGTACCGCTAAGGCTGTGATTGACTCGATTATTCGCGATTTTTTCTATCGAAATAACAATACGATCGTTCAGAATACGGTAGGCGCAGCCTTGTAGGACGACACCCGAATTGAGAGAGACCTGTAGTTCAGTGTTCATGGCGTTTTCCTTGTTTGCAAATCCATTTAATATGGTGATTCTTGATCAATATTCGATCTCATGCAAGAAAAATACCGTTTTAAACGAGACTAATTTAACGTTATAACCAGGTCGACTGAACCGTTAGACGTTTAAATATTGATCATGGCTGGGCAACCACCGTAACAGCAGTGGCGCGACATTTTCAGGGTATTGGCTGTGCAATCGGGCAGCGGCTTGTTGAACGTCGTCAAGTAGGTGCTTATCACGCTGTAAATCCGCCACTTTGAACGCCCAAATGCCGGTTTGTCTTGTACCGAGCAATTCGCCTGGGCCGCGTAATTCCAAGTCTTTTTCGGCGATTTTAAAGCCATCACTGGTTTCTCGCATGGTCGACAAACGCGCTTTCCCCTGTTGCCCTAGAGGCGCCTTGTACAGCAGTACACAATGGCTGGCGGCTTTTCCTCGCCCTACGCGACCACGTAGTTGGTGCAGTTGTGCTAGGCCAAGACGCTCAGGGTTTTCTATTACCATTAGGCTAGAATTGGGCACATCCACACCGACCTCAATCACGGTGGTGGCGACCAAGAGCTGGATCTCTGCGGCTTTGAATTTCGCCATAATGTCGGCTTTTTCTTGAGATTTAAGGCGGCCGTGTACTAAGCCAATCGATAAGTTTCCAAGTTGTTCTTGCAGCAAAATCGCGGTGTCTTCGGCGGCTTGGCATTGTAATGCCTCGGATTCTTCGATCAGCGTACAGACCCAGTAGGCTTGTTTGCCTTCTTCACAGGCGCTTTTAACCCGATCAATGACTTCTTGACGACGCTGGTCTGACACCACGATGGTATTAACCGGGGTGCGACCAGGCGGCAACTCATCGATAACAGAGCAATCTAAATCGGCATACGCTGACATGGCGAGTGTGCGGGGAATCGGCGTGGCCGTCATAATCAATTGATGCGGCTGAAAGCCGTGTTTCATGCCTTTTTCACGCAATGCCATGCGCTGGTGCACACCAAACCGATGTTGTTCGTCGATCACCGCTAAGGCTAAGCGATCAAATTCGACGCTATCTTGAAATAAAGCATGGGTTCCAACAACGATTTTCGCGTTGCCAGAGGCGATGTCTGTGAGGGCTTTTTCACGCGCTTTACCTTTGATTTTACCAATCATCCACGCGACATGGATTCCCAAAGGTTCGAACCATTGGGTGAAATTATGATAATGCTGCTCAGCGAGAATTTCCGTCGGCGCCATAATGGCAACTTGGTAACCCGCTTGTACGACCGAGGCCGCGGCCAACGCTGCAACCAATGTTTTGCCTGAGCCAACATCGCCTTGCACCAAGCGCAACATCGGTTGGCCAGTTGCCAAGTCATCGAGTATTTCTTCAAAGACACGACGCTGGGCGTTGGTTGGCGAAAAAGGTAACTGAGTAAGAAGTTGCTGGCTTAATTCTCCAGCACAATGAATGTTAACGGCGGCGTCTTGTTTAGCCTTCAGGCGTTTGCCGATTAGCGACAGCTGATGTGCCATGAGTTCTTCGAACGACAGACGGTATTGTGCGGGATGAGCGCCTAAGCGCAGCTGTTCAAGATCCACGTCTCTTGATGGATGATGCAAGAACTGAATGGCGTCACACAGCGGGGGCAGACGGAATTGAGTACGAAGCTCATCGGGTAGCCACTCTTGCAGATTAAAGGGCGTGAGGCGTTCCAGTGCCTGCTCACACAGCTGGCGTATTTTAGTCTGCGTTAGGCCATCGGTCAGTGGATAAATCGGTGTCAGTTGCGCGCTTTCAGGTTGAGTCTCTTCGTCGCCGATCATCTTGTATTCGGGGTGATATATTTCGAACCCCGCACTACCGCGGCGAATTTCACCAAAGCAGCGTAATCGTTTACCCGTTTCTAGCTGTTTTTTTTGTGCCGCAGAGAAGTGGAAAAATCGTAAACACAAGGTTCCCGTAGGATCTTTGATTCGGCATAAAAGACTGCGGCGCTTGCCCATTTTTATTTCGCAACCGGTTACCTGCCCTTCAATAACGGCTTCGTCACCAAAGCGCAATTGGCCGATTGGCACAACACGTGTGCGATCTTGGTAGCGAATCGGCAAGTGAAATAACACGTCTTGTACCGTGTGCAGATGAAGCTTGGCGAGTTTCTCGGCCATGGCATGGCCAACGCCTTTCAGCTCGCGAACGTCTTGAGTGTGTAATCCGTCGATCATACCCGTCTCTACTGTGGCCACTTAAAAGATGAAATTCATAAATCGAATTAATAGGCGTATTTATAGCTTCAAGTGCGTGCAAGCATCACGAATAGACTGGCTTACCGCGTCAATGGCGTTGGGGCGTGGAAAACTGGCTCGCCATGCCAGAGCAACGGTGCGTTTTGGCGCAGGTGCAGTAAAAGGGCGCACTTCTAAAAGGTCATGATCTATGTTGGTGACCGCAGACTTTGGTAACACAGTCACCCCTAAACCAGACGCCACCATGTAACGAATGGTTTCCAGCGAGCTGCCGTTGACGATAGTGCGACCTTCGTTGTATTCCCCTTCATTAATAAGCGGACAGGCTTCTAAAACCTGCTCACTAAAGCAATGTCCTTTGCCTAATAACAGGAGATTATCAGACGACAACTGGTCTGTTTCAATGCTGTTTAATTGAGACCATGGGTGGTTTTTCGGCATCAGTACGACGAATTCTTCTTCGTAAATCGGCTGGGTAACGACATCGGGTTCGCGAAAAGGCAAAGCAATGATAATGGCGTCGAGCTCACCATTGCGCAGTTTAGGGCGTAAATTTTCGGTGAGGTCTTCTTCAATAATCAACGGCATGCCCGAGGTGGCACGGTGCAACGCAGGAATCATAAAAGGAAACAAATACGGCGCGATGGTAAAAATAGCGCCAATTTTTAAAGGGCCTTTTAATTGGTTTTTCCCAGAGGCGGCCAACTCTTTTATGGTATTGGCTTGATCCAGTACCCGCTTGGCCTGCGCAATGATTTGCTCACCTAAAGGAGTGATGTAAACCGAGCTTTTACTGCGTTCAAAAATGGCGGTTCCCAGCTCCTCTTCGAGCTTTTTCACTGCGACACTTAAGGTTGGCTGAGAAACATGGCAGCGATCGGCTGCACGGCCAAAATGCTTTTCATCGGCCAGCATTACGATGTATTTTAATTCTGTTAATGTCATGGCACACCTTAAGTTTTGGTTCATTCATTGTTAATAACTATGATAATACATCATTTGATAAAGTATACTCGTTCTTTCATTCAACGATCGAGAATCTTGTTTAGGTGGTTTGAGGGCAAATAATGGCAAACGTACTCATTGCAGGTTGTGGTGATTTAGGCTCGGGTTTAGCGACGGAGCTGATGGCACAAGGTCATACCGTGACAGGGATCCGGCGAACGCAGACGCACTTTCCTAAGGGTGTTCGCGGGATTACCGGTGATCTTGTTACTATGCAAGATGCTCAATTGCCCGATGTGGGTCTTATTTTTTTAATCATGACGCCACAGGGGCGAACGGAAGCCAGTTATCGTGCCGCGTATTTAGACACCGCTCAGACCTTGATTCGTCGATACGCCTCAAGTACGAAAAAGCCCGCCGTGTTTTTTGTGTCGAGTACCAGTGTGTATGGTCAAAGTGAAGGTGAGTGGGTTGATGAAACCACCGCCGCTCAGCCGGTGTCGGCCACCGCCACAGTATTGCAGGAAGCGGAATGGGCGTTGGCGGAAGCGTTTTCGAGCGTCGCGGTGCGTTGTTCTGGTATTTATGGTCCTGGGCGCTTTCGAATGCTCGAAAAAGTGCTCAGTGAAACCCCATGGGAAGCCAACAGTTGGACGAATCGCGTACATCGCGACGATGTGGTGTCTGCGTTGGTGTTACTGGCCAACTTGGCTTTTTCTGATCAACGTTTACCACAGCAGGTCATCGTGACCGACCAAACGCCGGTGTCCATGTGGGAATTAAAGCTTTGGCTGGCGACCTGTTTGGGTGCTGCTGTCATAACAGGGTCTGGTGAAGGTTTTGTGCCGACGTCGGGCAAGCGTATTCAAGGAGATTACTTGTTATCACAGGGTTGGCAGTTACGTTACCCGAGTTATGTGGCGGGTTATCGCGATGTAATCAAGGCGTTTCAAGCATTGCCTTCTTAGGTGAAAATGAAAACGAAAATGAAAAAAGAGGCCTAAGCCTCTTTTTTTGCAAACATCAAGATAACCCGAAATTAGTCTTCTAGTACCATGATGCCTTCGATTTCTACCTGAACGCCTTTTGGCAGTGCGCGAACGCCCATGGCCGCACGAGCTGGGTAAGGCTGTTTAACGAACTGCATCATTACTTCGTTAACAGTGGCGAAATTACCAAGATCTGTCATGAAAATATTAAATTTCACAACGTTTTCTAAAGAGCCGCCAGCCGCTTCACACACCGCTTGTAGGTTTTTAAAAACCTGCGTGGTTTGTTCAACGATGTCTTCACTGATCACTTCCATGGTTTCAGGTACTAAGGGAATTTGGCCAGACAAATACACTGTGTTGCCAGCGCGAACAGCTTGAGAGTATGGGCCGATAGCGGCCGGCGCGTTTTCAGTGTGAATCACTTGCTTTGACATAAAATATCCTATGAAGAGTAAAAATAGACGAATTTAACGTCCAACAATGGTTTCTCGGGTGACTTTTTCGACACAGCGAACCGCTTTGATACGACGCATTACATCCGCTAAACCAACGCGACTTGAAATAGTAATGCTCAGCCGCAAACGACTAACGCGACCGCGCTCAATGATGTCTAAATTGGAGACTTGAAAGTCGGTATCGCTAATTGAGCTGGCGATTTTGGCCACTGCGCCGCGTTCATTCAGGTAAGTAACGATAAGACTGATGTGCAGTTCTTCTTCAATTTCCTTGCCCCACGCCATATGAATAAAGCGTTCGGGGTTGGACAAATGATCTTGGACATTAGGACAGTTAAGGTGGTGAATCACAATGCCCTTATCGACTTGTACATAGCCAACAATCGGATCGCCTGGTATCGGCGCACAGCATTTGGCATAAGAAATCAGCATGCCTTCTGAACCATTTACCTTAAAAGATTTGGGCGTAATGAGCGTGTTTTCATCGTAATTTGGAAACAATTCACGCGCCACTAAGTACCCTACATGCCGGCCCTTGCCGATGGATTCTAATAAATCGTCTAGCGAGGTAAGCTGGTGGTTGGCGAGTACCTGAGCGACTTGCTCAGTGGTTAAGGCATCAATATGGGTTTTAAACGCATTAAGCGAACGTGTTAGTAAACGGTTGCCAATGGAAATCGCGTTTTCACGTTGTTTGTCTTTTAAATAATGACGGATATTCGTGCGGGCTTTGCCGGTGATCGCAAAACTTAACCATGCCACATTGGGTTGAGCATTTTTGGCGGTGATGATTTCGACGGTTTGACCGCTTTCGAGCTGAGTGCTCAAGGGCGCAAGGCGGCGGTTAATACGACAGGAAATACACGTATTACCAATTTCCGTGTGAACGCCATAGGCAAAGTCGACCGGTGTCGCGCCAGAGGGTAGCTCAATAATTTGGCCGTTCGGTGTAAACACATACACTTCGTCTGGGAACAAATCGCTTTTCACGTTATCCACAAATTCTATGGGATTGCGGGCTTTTTGCTGTATTTCCAACAAACTTTTTACCCATTTTGTCGCGCGATCATGGTTGCTTGGTATGCTCGATGTGCCGTTGACTTTATACGCCCAGTGGGCCGCAATGCCGTTGCTGGCGACGAGGTCCATTTCTTCGGTGCGAATTTGAACTTCCATCGGAATACCATTCGTGCCTAATACCGTAGTATGAAGCGACTGATAACCATTGGATTTGGGAACGGCAATGTAATCTTTAAAGCGACCTTCGATCGGTTTAAACAGGGCATGGATAACGCCCAAAATGCGATAGCAGCTGTCATGGCGATCGGTAACGATGCGCACGCCCATCACGTCCATAATTTCTGACAAAGACCGACGCTTTTTGTCCATCTTTTGATAGATACTGTAAATGTGCTTTTCTCGCACGCTGATACTGGCTTCAATGTAATCGGCGGCCAGTTCTGAGCGAATGGTGTCTTCGAGCTTTTGCGTGTCTTTGATACGCTGCTGACCATACTTTTTATGAATGGCTCTTTGCAGCATGCGCGCCCGCATTGGGTAATAGGCTTGAAAAGCCAGTGATTCTAAATCAACACGAACATTGTACATGCCTAAACGATTGGCAATGGGCGCGTAGATGTCTAGGGTTTCACGAGCAATGCGGCGTTTTTTGTGGGCGGGCATGGCATCTAAAGTGCGCATGTTGTGCAATCGATCCGCCAATTTAACCAAAATAACACGAATGTCATCGGCCATGGCCATGGCCATTTTTTGGAAATTGTGGGCTTGTTTTTCGACTTGGCTATTGAACTCAAGGTGCGTCAGTTTACTCACGCCATCCACTAGGCTTGCGACCCCTTCGCCAAACTGCTCGGTAAGGGCTTCGCGGCTGATGCCGGTGTCTTCAATGACGTCATGCAGCAGCGCGGCCGTTAGGCCATCACAATCCATTCTAAGCTCAGAAAGAATCTCGGCGACAGCGAGGGGGTGGGTGACATAAGGCTCGCCACTTTTACGACGTTGGCCATCGTGGGCTTGTTCGGCGTAATAGTAAGCGCGCTTTACCTTGGCGATTTGCTCGTAAGGTAAATATTGATTCAATGTCAGTGCTAAATCTTCAATGGTATACATCGCTCACCTCACTGCGGTAAAACAGAAGTGCGACAGTTGTGCTATGAGCGACACCATAGACATTAAAACTCGTGCAAGGGACGTTTTTGCTGATCAACGTTTTTGGCATTGATCAAGTTTTCTGCGATTTCACGTAATGCAACAACCGTTACTTTGTCGCCTTCTAAAGGCACTTTTGCGTCTTCGCCGCCAGTAGCAAGTTGACGAGCGCGTTTGGACGCGACCATCACTAGTTCAAAGCGGTTATCTACGTTTTCTAAACAATCTTCTACGGTAACTCGAGCCATTTTGACCTCTGTGATCGGTTATCAATTTTTACCAAGGTTAATTCTACTTAACGGCTTCTCACAATGACAAGAGATCATTTATAAGATTGCCATGTTTTTCCTGCATAACCGGTGTTTTTGAACGCATTGCGCTAAAAATCGCCGACATGTGTGACAGGGCGGCGTCAAAATCGTCGTTAACAATAACAAAATCGTATTCATGGTAGTGCGACATCTCACTTACGGCTTTTGCCATACGACGCTCAATGACCTCTTTCGAGTCGGTTGCGCGTGTCGTTAAGCGTTCTTCTAAGGCGTGTAAAGACGGCGGTAAAATGAACACGCCAATGGCCTCTGGATAGAGTTGGCGGATTTGTCGTGCGCCTTGCCAGTCTATTTCTAAAATAACATCCAGACCTTGTTCCAATTGCCCAAAGATCGACTCTTTGGAGGTACCGTAATAATGATCAAACACTTGAGCATGCTCAAAAAAAGCGTCTTCAGCGATCATGTCCAAAAAGAATTCATCGTCCACAAAATAGTACTCTCGGCCATGCTCTTCGCCCGCTCTTGGGGCTCGAGTCGTATGAGATATGGAGATTCTGACTTGCTCATCCACGCCGAGTAGTGCTTTGTAAAGCGTCGATTTACCAGCCCCAGAAGGGGCTGATAAGATAAATAAATTGCCTTTGTGTTTATACATAAGGGTGTTTAATCCGCTATTTAATGTCTACTTTAATTAATCTGTAAACCCACGTAGCTGTGAGTTGAGTTGCCAACGTAGCAGTTCAGGAAGTGCTTTTTGGCGAGCTTGCTGTTGTTCAACGGGTATCGCACTGTCATTGTCGGTGCGCAGTCCGTCTGCGCTTTCCCAAGGATAAAACGCCACTTTACCGCTCATCGGGTAAGCGCCATGTTTATCGATCCATAAAGACACATTGTAGCCAAATGCACGGTTTTCATCATCCACTGGGGCCAGCATGTTACGCCCTGCGAGGGCATGATAATAGGCATCAGATAAACTGAAGTGATACAAGGTTGGGAAAATATCCTTGTGTGAGCCGACACGAGTTGGATCATAAGTCCAAGGCACATTCGCTAATACTTCACGGGGAATGTGTAAATAAAAGGGCACGGCGCGATTATAGCACTGAATATCAGTGGAAAAATGCGTTTTGACACGTGAAAAACGAGGCCATAACAACCGCGAAGGGTAACCGTATTGTAAGCTGAGTTTAGGTTGGTCTTATGACACCGTGGTCACAATATAAGCAGCTAATAGAATCAACACCAAGCCGGATAATCGATCAATGATCACCGCATTGTGCCTGAGTTTGTCGAGTAAGCGAGGGTTAGATAGCAAAACCGTAATCAAGGTGTACCATAACCCATCGACGAGAAAAGGCGTAGCGACCATCATCACCTTTCCGCTCATATCATGTATGGTAGCGACAAAGGGACTGAATAAAGCGGCAAAGAACAGCGCAATTTTAGGGCTGAGAATCGAGATCAAAAAACCTTCTTTGGCGGCTTGAAACACATTGACCGCTTTACCCGACGTCATTTTCTCGGCAATGCCACTTTTTGAGCGCAGCGCGCTGATGCCAAGGTAAGCCAAATACACGGCCCCAGCGTAACTGATGGCCTTAAACAGCAACGGCAGTTGATGAAACACCACCGCAAGACCGAGTAACGATACCAAGGCGTACAGCCCAATGCCTGCGGCATGCGCCCATGAAGTCGCTAAACCATTTGTTCGACCCCCCGCCAAGCTGTGCTTCAATACGATGGCGAGACTTGGGCCTGGCGACATAGCGCCGAGCAGACAAACAGTGAACAGTGAAAACCAAAGCGACAACGTCATTTTTAAACTCCCTAGAAGAGAAGAAAGATTAACAGGCGCTCGTCATTAAATGAAATCATCATTTGAGGCGTTAATAAATGAACGTGCGAAAAATCTAGGGGTTTTAAAGTCGATCACCCCCGCCTTCTTAATTGAATGTGTTGATCGTGATCTTTAATCGTGATCTTTAATCGTGATATTGCCATTATTTAATCTGTTTCTTTTAACTGGTTTTCGTGTTTTCCGAGAATACACGTTTCGAGAATGACGAGGGCTTTATTTTTTTTGCTTTTGGTTATTATCCCATCGGATCAAAGAGGTGATTCGTGCAACGGTCTCAGTAGGGTACTGTCGTACGATTTCAGGCCCTATTTAGCAACGTATGCAGCGTTTTTTTAAAGCGGAATAGGCATAACGAGACTACACTCTAAACGAGACTGATTGATTACATACTGGTTCGCTGTGAGCGCGCGGCTCAAGTACTAGGAAGGTCGATAAAAGGGGATGCAATGGACAGACTGTTAGGGAAAAAACAACATTGTAAAGTGTTATCGGTAGAAGATGACCCTGACTACCAAGCGGCATTGATGAATGGTCTGAGTGTCCTCAATTACGATGATAAGCAGATGATATTTTTGACGACTTCTTCGGCTCATGAGGCGCTGGCTATTATTATTGAACATCCTGATATATCCATTGTGTTTCTTGATGTGGTGATGGAAACGGATCAGGCTGGTTTACACCTTATTCGCGCCATTCGTGAGGATCTCGGTCATAAGCTGATGCGAATTGTGTTGTTGACAGGTCAGCCGGGTATGGCCCCTGTTAATGATTTGATTGCCCAATATGACATTGACGATTACTGGTGTAAATCGGACCTAACACAGGCGCATTTGCAAACGATCGTTCTGAGCAATTTACGCACGTGGGCACATCTTTCCGACCTTGTATGATGATCTTAATGGCTATTGAGGTGTATTCTTTAGTTATTATCGGGAGGCCGTGCCGACCTTGAGGCAGTTTACTGACCTCGTTTGTAGAGTGGCCCCCGCCTCATTTACTCATCTCGAAGAGTATCAAGAAGCACCCAAAGGTGACTTCGTATTACAAGGTTGAGTGGTAAAAAGTACGAGGTCAGGGACCGGTAATTATTATCTAACTAAATTAACGAGTACGCAAACCATGAGTACATTTGTAGGTATTGATATCGCGGCAAAAACCGTTGATCTTGTCGTACGTCAGAATGATAAAAATAGTTCCGTAAAAACGTTTCAACAAACACCTGGCGGTAGAGCAACACTGATCGAATTCTTACAAAAGCATCATCCGAAATTGATCGTAATGGAGGCCACAGGGATCTATTATTTAGATTTAGCCGTTGCCCTTCATGATGCCAAAATATCTATTAGTGTGATTAATCCCAAGAGCTTTAATCACTTTGCTCAGATGAAGTTAGCGCACAGTAAAACAGATAGTATTGACGCTGCCTTGCTGGCGGAATATGCACAACGCATGACACCTGAAAAGTGGACACCTCCTCATAAAGACAAACTAAAATTACGAGATATATCAAGACAAATCAATCGTTTAACAGGTGACTGTACTAAAGCAAAAAACCGCTTACATGCCATGACATCTTATGAAGGAACGTCTTGCGTAGTTATTCTTGATGAGCAAGAGGGTATTGCATCTTTAGAAAATCGTATTCAGCGTTTGCGTACGGCTGCTCTAGAAATGATTAAAAGCGATGCTGAAATAGTGCAGCAATTTAATAATATTCTAGCGGCTAAGGGCATTGGAGAAGTCTCGGCTATTGCCATGCTAGGAGAGCTGATTATTTTACCAGAAACACTTAAGGCCAATCAGGTGAGTCGATACGCTGGTTTAGATGTACGGCTTAACCAATCTGGTAGCAGCCTCAACCGTCCAGGCAGGCTGAGTAAAGCGGGTAACACTTATCTACGCTGTGCGCTATTTATGCCAGCGATGTCAGCTGTTCGTCATGACCCAAACGCAAAGGCGTTTTACCAAGCGTTAATCGCGCGAGGTAAGAAAAAGATCCAAGCTATGTGTGCCGTAATGCGCAAAATGCTGACTGGAGTCTGGGCGTGTTTTAAATCAAACACGCCTTTTGATTCATCAAAATTATTCAGTGAGGAACATAAAAAAGCTTGCGCTTAAACAGAGTATCTACAAGAGGCTCGTAATGGCATGCGATCGTTGCTGAGTGCCAGTCAGCGCCTGACCTCTAAAAGCGCGCTTTCCGACTATTCTTATGCCGTTTTAGACGAAATTAGTCGCATTTTTAAAACCAAAAGTGGGGGGGTAGTCTGTGCCTTTTATGCCGACGATGTGGGTTTTTCTAAAGCACTGATTATTGCTGGCAGCGGTGATTTTGCGTCTTGTGTGAATCGACGCCTTGTGTCTGTTATCGAAAATTCGGCGTTAACATCCGCCATGACGCTGGCCATTGAGCAGCAAAATCATGTGTTATTGGATGAGTTTTTTGTGCTGTATTTTTCGAATAATGAACTGGAAGGTGAGGGGTACCTGGTTGTGATGACGCTAGATCATGCGCTCACAACAGATGGCGCCAGTATGTTGCACGTTTTGTGTGAACACATCCGTTCTGGCTATCGCAATGTGACATTATACGGCAAATTAACCGAATTGGCTTACATTGATCCGGTGCTGGGTGTTCATAACAAAAACTGGCTGGTTCGTGACATTCGCAATATGTCTCATGATGAACAGAGAAAAACCCTTTTATTGATGTGTTATGTTGAAGACCTGGCTTATACCGAATCCGTGTTGGGGACTAAGTATTGCGACCAGTTAACCTTGTCATTACTGGATCACCTCAATACCTGCTTTCAAAAAACGCCGAATGTCGCGTTACTCGAAAGAGACACTTTTATGGTGTTAATCCGTGATGAGCCGGGGCATAACGAGCAAACATTGGAGCGAGTTATTCACACCAGTATTGATGTAGAAAGCGCGACACAGTCTTTGGATTTGACGGTTAGCTTGGTGAATTTTTCTGATTTTCCTTCTTACAGTGCTGAGCAATTAGTGAATGTGGGAAAAAGTACCTTAGAAAGAGCGAAGTACGACGGTGTGTCTTTTTTGGCTTTTTCAGACACACTGGCGTCCGATATGTTTGGGCGCTATGAGTTGCTGAAAGATTTACGTCATGCGATTTTAAACGCGGAAATTGTGGCGTACTTTCAGCCTAAAATGAATCTTAAGAACACTACCTTAATCGGTTTTGAGGCGCTGGCGCGGTGGGTCTACAAAGACGGGACGTTTGTCTCCCCAGATCAGTTTATACCCCTAGCGGAAAGCAGTGGCTTGATCGATAAGTTAGATCAGCAAATGTTGCGTCAATCTTGCCAAGCGATTAATGCGCTTAAAAAAATCGGTATTCAGGTGCCTATTTCCGTCAATGTGGCAGGCAATGAAATTGTTCGACCCGATTACTTCGATCGTTTTAAAGCGGTCTTAGCGCAAGAGGGGGTGCCCTACGACATGATCGAACTGGAGATTACCGAATCTCAATTCATTGAAGAAAAAAGCAGTATCAATAAGCATCTCTCTCTTTTGAAAACACTGGGTGTGCGAATCAATATAGACGACTTCGGAACGGGGTATTCCTCGTTAGCCTACTTGTCGACATTGTCCGTGTCGACCTTGAAAATTGACCACAGTTTTGTTTGGCGAATGGACGAGTCAGAGCAAGATTGGAAGATCTTGCAGATGATTATCGGTCTAGGCAACAGCTTGGGTCTCAGTGTGATTTCTGAGGGGGTTGAAACCGAGCGCCAAAAAGCACAGCTGCTAGCATTGGGCTGTGAAAGCGGGCAGGGGTATTTGTTTTCTGGCGCGATGACGTTACAGGATACGATCAACTGGGTTCAATCGGACATACAATGATTATGGCATATCGACGCACTCTTTTTACGCGTAAAAAAACACTCTTGCTGACCTGTTTGCCAGGTATTTTTCTCTTTATTGTGGCGTTAAGCTGGGGAAGTTACCGATTTTTTTGGGACAATAAAGTCAGCCAGTTAACCTGGAATGAATCTGAGATCCTGTCACGCAGCGCGAGCACATTCAGCCGTGAAATGGGCCATATTAAACGCGTAACTTTATTGCTTCGTAACAGCATCAATGCGCGGCTTACCCCCGACAATTTTGTCAATCATGGTGTGCCGCCTCCTATCGGTTGGGAAGAGCGAGTGGTGGCGGAATTTAGTCGTTTTGCACAGACCTCGGACTTAATTTCGCAAGTACGTTGGATTACATTAGAAGGACAGGAGTTGATTCGCATCAATGCCCAAGCGGGTGTTATTACTCGTGTTTCCGAGGACCAGCTGCAAGATAAGTCCGATCGTCATTATGTGAAAAATGTCCCTGACGGCAGCGGCCACCAAGTCTATGTTTCCTCCATGGATGTAAACGTTGAGAACAAGGTCGTTGTTCGACCACTTCAGCCGACCGTTCGAGGTGTGGTTCGAATAGAGGGCGTCATACCTGGTTTATTGGTAGTGAACTACGATCTAACTAAGTTGTTTGATACGATCCGTTCTATTCGCTCCGATAGCGCGTATCTGGAAATATTGGACGCCGACGGGCATTGGGTGATGGCCGCCGACAGGCAACTAGAATGGGGAGGGATATTGCACCCAGATGACACGTATTTTAACGTGAAAACGCATTCCCCTGATATTTGGCAAGAAATGAACGCGCAAAATGAGGTGCCTCGAACGTTTAATGATCGTCGCCTCTGGAGCCTCTTAACGCTCTATATCGATGATGAAATGGTCTCTCAACAGAGTCCGATGTCTGCGCTGTATTTTGTTGCCCAGTCGCATTCTGACGAATTAACGTCTTGGCGAGCGATGCTGATTATGGGCATTGTTGGCTGTGCGGTTGCGAGCTTTTCCCTATTGGCATGGTTAGTCTGTCGCCAGGCGACAGCGCAGTTTGAAACGTACCGATTATTGGTGTTGGTGCAACAAGAAAAAAATCACGTCGAGCAAGTTAACGATCGATTAAATACCGCTAACCAACGTCTTACTGATTTGCAAGACGAGTTAGTTGAAGCCAGTAAATTGTCTTCCTTGGGGCTGATGTTGGCGGGCTTAGCACATGAAATGTACACGCCATTGGGTGGTGCAAGAATGGCTATTTCGTCAAGTCAGGCATGGTTAGACAAAGAGGGCCGTCACCTTTCCATAGCGAACAGAGCCGGGATGGAGAATTCGTTAATCATTGCAGAGAAAAACCTGGTTAGGGCATTCGATGTGGTCTCAAACTTCAAGCGGATTGTGTCCGACAGAACGGCGCAAGAGGGCCAGCATTTTAACCTCCACGACGTTGTCCGCGACCTTGTCTTTACCTATGAACCCATCCTTAAAAAGCGCCCAACGATTTCCATTGATAATCAATGCGTCGAAAATATCTCTGTGTTTGGCTACCCAGGAGCGCTGTCGCAAGTCATTCAAAATCTTGTGGATAATGCCTTGGATCATGCGTTTCAAGCCTCTGATCAGGGGGTGATTACCGTAACGGCAAAGCAAGACGATGATGCTCTCATCTTGACGATCAGCGACAATGGGCGAGGCCTGTCACCAGGCATTAAAATGCACCTATTTGAGCCATTCACAACAACAGGACGAATCAATCAGCATACAGGGCTAGGCCTTCATTTGGTCAGCCAGTGGGTGAATATACTGATGAACGGACGCATCGACGTTGAGTCTAAAGAAGGCGTTGGTACCGCATTCACCGTGACGATTCCACTGAACAGTGAGGTCGATAATGTGGACCTCACTGCATCCGTAATGACAATAAAATGACGTCAAAAAAGGTTGTCTAAGAGGCCGATTTTGGGCTTGCGAACCAACCTAATACGATCCAGATGGCGCTTATTCCAATCAGAAGGGATAAAGGCACTTGCCACGATTGCTGCCAATCATACAGTGTGCCGATGACCACGGGGCCGATGGCCGCTAAGGTGTAGCCGATCAGCTGTGCCATGCCAGACAAGGCCGCGGC
The DNA here is from genome assembly GCF_008122525.1 of Marinomonas sp. IMCC 4694. Classification (NCBI taxonomy): domain Bacteria; kingdom Pseudomonadati; phylum Pseudomonadota; class Gammaproteobacteria; order Oceanospirillales; family Oceanospirillaceae; genus Marinomonas; species Marinomonas sp. IMCC 4694. The sequence continues at coordinate 3,434,611 of NZ_VSRV01000001.1, read as the reverse complement.
GTGTTTTGGGCTATGGGTTCGCATTCCCACGAAGGACAATCCCAGAATAAACGACATGCTGGTGCCAAAACCAAATGAGACACACCACAGCACCGACAGACTGGGGGCCAATAAAAACCCCGACAGGCTGAGCGTGGTTAAGCCTGTCGCCCATACGCAAAGGCGTCGGTGGCTGCCTAAGCGCTGAATAAAAGGCGCCAGCAACAAAGACGGTAAAGCGCCAGCCAATTGCAAATAACCGAGATATAAGCCAGCGGTGGAGTCTAGGTAACCGCTGTTTAATAGAATCGCCGGTACCCAGGCCACGACGGTGTAGTTGAGCAGCGAATTGACCGCCAAAAAGCCGGTTACTTGCCAAGCGGTGACGGAGCGCCACACAGAGAACGTTGCCGTGGCATGGCTGGGCTGCTGTTCTTGATGGGGGCGTATTTTACCGCTTAGCCATACGGCCAACGGAAGCAGAATAAACAACGCTTGGCAGGCTAGGGCAAACGACCACCCTCTCACAGGTGTGTCGGCAAAAGGAAGCGTCAGCGGTGTGTGTTCGGCAAATTGACTCAATGGCACCGCTAAGCTGGCCATTAAAAAGCCGCCCATGCTCATCATCAAAACATACACCGCCGTTAGCTGAATAAGGTGCTCAGGGAACTCACGCTTGAGCAAACTGGGCAGTAACACATTTCCAATGGCGATGCCGGCACCAATAAAGATCGCGCCAATGTATAAGCCACTCGCTGAGCCAGATGTTCGAATGAGCATGCCAAAAGCAATACAGCCTACGCCCGCCACCATAATACTTTCAATGCGAAAATACCGCGTTAGCCAAGAGGTGACAGGGGCAAAAAAAGCAAACGCCAACAAGGGCAAGCTGGTTAACAAACCAACCTGTAAGCTGCTTAATGCCAGATCCATGCTGATCCTGTCCAGCAGCGGTGGTAAACCAGTCACGGGGCCGCGTAAGCTCAGCGCCACGAGGAAAATAAACAGCAGCAAATAGGCGGCATTATGTTGTGTTAAGCGTTTTAATCGTTTCATGGTGTCCAAGGTGAATAAGAGGTGCGTTAATAAGGTCGGTTGATTCTTTATGATAAGCCCTGTTCTGCCTGTTGAATTAAGAGGTTTGGACAATATATTGCGAAATACAGACAAAGTGTCATCTGATCCATTAATGAAGATAGGGGGAGGTGGTTAATAACTTAAAGGTTTAAGTTCATTGGAGGGTTCGTCCTACTATGATTGTGATGGACGCGTATTTAGAGTGTCAAGCTTCTGCAGCATGAGTGGCTGAAAGCGCATTTCACAGACGGTAGGTCTTCCGCTTTTTGGGCGTCATTTCGTCATATTTACGTTAGGTAACGCCGATTTACAGACGCTTACATAAACGGGTCAGTGGCAAGGTTTGTCAGATTTCTTGTTAGGTAACTTCAATTAAGCCTCTTTACTTGTGTTTTCAGCGATGATCGCGTTTTTTTTTCTTTTTCGACGAAAATAAATAGGCCGCAAAGTTATGGCGAATCGCGTTCTTTTTTAGGTGAGCACAGCTAATATTTAAGGTGAAATTAAGTATCGCAAAATGCTTTTTTTTTGCTAGATTATTATTATCTGAATTGATTAAGTTCTGGTAAGCAAAAAAAAGTAATATTTGATAACTCCTGGAGATAATAATGACAATAAAAAATAAAGTGAGTATTTCAGCAGCGATGTTGGGATTGGCGGCGACACCTGCTTTCGCAGCGGGTTTGATGTATCCAATAGGCGAAGGTGCCTTCAGTTGGGATGCTTACAAAGTCTTCGCAGCGGCGAATAATTTTCCTGGCGAAACCATCAACGTTACCGGTGCAACCACGGGCAATGATGCTGAGCGCTACCGTAATCTGTATGCTTATTTTGCTCAAGCAACCGGGTCAACCGTTAAGTATTCTGGCTCTGAAAGTTTTGAGCAAGATATCGTTATTGCCTCTAAAGCCGGCGGTTTGCCAGATGTAGCGGCTTTCCCACAACCAGGTTTGGCGAAAGACTTAGCTCGCGCTGGTTTCATTCAACCGTTGAACGCTAAACAAGACGCACGTATCCGTAATGATTTTGCAGCGGGCTCTTCATGGGCTGACTTGGGTACATTTGACAACGGCCAAGGTGGAAAATCTTTGTTTGGTGTGTTCTTTGGTACTGATGTGAAATCTTTGGTTTGGTATTCTCCAGAGCAGTTTGAAGAAGGCGGCTACGAGATTCCTCAAACACAAGAAGAATTGATGGCACTCAGCAAACAAATCGTCGCTGACGGTGGTACGCCTTGGTGTATCGGTTTGGGTTCCGGTGCGGCAACAGGCTGGCCTGCAACTGACTGGGTAGAAGATATGATGCTTCGTACCGTTTCCGTTGAAGAGTACGATCAATGGGTTGCGAACGACATGAAGTTCAACGATCCACGCGTCATCAATGCAATGAAAAAATACGGCGAATATGCTTTGACTCCAGGCTTTACTGTTGGTGGTCCTGAAGCGGTTGCGTCTATCGATTTCCGTGATAGCCCAGATGGTTTGTTCGAATTGCCACCAAAATGCTACATGCATCGTCAAGCGTCTTTTATTCCAATTTTCTTCCCTGAAGGTGTTGAAATGGGTACAGATGCAGATTTCTTCTACTTCCCACCATTTGAAGCCAATTCAAATCTAGGTCGTCCAGTATTGGGCTCCGGTGGTCTAGTGTCCGCGTTTAATAATCGTGATATCACCAGTGCGTTTATCGACTTCCTACAGACGCCGATTGCACACGAAATCATGATGGCTCAAGGTCAGTTCCTAACGCCTCATAAAGATGCGAACCTTGATATTTACACTAGCAATACTCAGCGTCAGCTTGGTGAAATTTTAACCACAGCAACTAGTTTCCGTTTTGATGGTTCTGACCTAATGCCAGGTGAGATCGGTACAAACGCATTCTGGACTGGTATGGTTGATTACACTACCGGTGCCGATGCTAAAAAAGTGGCCGATGACATTCAAAAACGCTGGGACAGCATCCAGTAAGCCATTCTAGATTAAGAGCCGATCCCATTGGGTCGGCTTCCTTTCTTAATATGCTCGGTGCAAATTGAGCTGTTTCCTATCTAGGAGAGACAATATGAGTCCAATGGTTCAGGGATTAGTAACAATCGTTCTCGGAGTTGGCGGCTGTGTCGGATATTTTTTCCTCTCAAACTTACTTCTCGATAAAGTTTTTTTCCCCGCTAGAGGAGAAAATATTTCACGCAACATCAATAGAGCCGCACGTATTCGTCCATGGCTTTTTCTGTTGCCAACCGCGTTACTCTTAACTGTTTATTTGTTGTACCCGGTTGTGGGGTCATTTTATCGCTCGTTGTTTAACCGCGATGGCGATGTGTTTATCGGCTTTGATAATTACACTACTTTCTTTGGTGCGGCCGATTTCCAAACGGCATTTTTAAATAACGCTATGTGGGCGTTGGTTGTGCCAGCACTATCGACTTTTTTAGGTCTAGTCATTGCTCAGTTAACCGATCACTTGAAGTGGGGCAATATTGCTAAGTCGATTATCTTTATGCCGATGGCGATTTCGTTTGTTGGTGCATCGTTGATTTGGAAATTTGTTTACGCCAATGACGCGGATATCGGTTTGATTAATGCAGTGCGTGATTCTTTCGGTCTGGAAGCGATTGATGTTTTGCAAATTCCATTTTGGAACAACCTTTTCTTAATGATCATTTTGGTATGGGTACAAACTGGTTTTGCTATGGTGATTTTATCGGCTGCATTGCGCGGTATTCCCGATGAAACCATTGAAGCGGCTATTATTGATGGCGCTAACCCTTTTCAAGTGTTCTTTAAAATTCAAATACCACAAATTACCAGCACCATAGTCGTGGTATGGACCACCATTACCATTCTGGTTTTGAAGGTCTTCGATATTGTGTATGCAATGACAGGCGGAAACTTTGATACGCAAATCCTACCCAGTTATATGATGCAATTTATGTTCCGTGATGATGGGCGGGCAACGGCTGTGGCGGTTGTCATTATGATTATTGTATCGCCTGTAATGATTCAAAACGTACGCCAAGCGCGTCGTGAGATGAACTGAGGAATAAATGATGGATAGTATTGCAGGCAAAAAATCGGCCCTCACATGGGCGACTCGTATTACCGTATTGGTCTTGGTTATTCTTTGGTTGGTACCGACAATCGGCTTATTGGTGTCGTCCTTTCGAGATAAAGACCAGATTTCAGCGACGGGCTGGTGGCTTTCGCCGTTTGCGGTTGAACAAGGCTTTCGAGCACGCACATCGGTCGATTCAGTGATCAAAGAGGGCACCTTGTTCGTATCAACAGGAAATCTGTTTGAAGACGAGGAGGTGATCCAAAAACTGGAGGATCAACGCCCACCCATTAGTGCATTTGGAGTCACGGGTCGAGAGCCAGGGGCCTACACTGTAGGGCAAATGGTCGACCTTGGAAAAGGCGAAAGACTGCAAGTGAATGCGGATGGTACGTATCGTTATTCAGCCACCACACAGTCGAAACGCGGTCAGCGGGTGTATTTTATTGCTAAGATGCCACCGGACTTTTCTTTTGATAACTACCTAACGGTACTAAAAGCTGACAATATGTCGGTGGCCTTTATTAACACTCTCACGGTCACGATTCCTGCGACCATTATTCCGATTCTTATGGCGGCTTTTGCGGCCTATGCTTTGGCGTGGATGGACTTTAAAGGGCGTGCCTTAATGTTGGCGGGTATTGTAGCGGCGTTGGTGGTGCCCTTGCAGTTGGCACTGGTTCCCGCGCTGCAGCTGCATAATGCCTTGGGGATTGGGCAAAGCTTCTTAGGCATTTGGTTGGCACACTGTGCGTTTGGGCAACCCTTGGCGGTGTATTTATTGCGTAATTACATGATAGGTCTACCTAGGGACATTATTGAGTCGGCGCGTGTCGACGGTGCAACGGACTTTCAAGTCTTTGTGAAAATTGTGCTGCCACTATCATTTCCAGCGCTGGCATCGTTCGCTATTTTCCAATTTCTTTGGACATGGAATGATTTGTTAGTGGCCAAAGTCTTTTTGCCCTCTGCGGATGAGGCCAAAGTCATGACGGTTAAAATTGCCGATGATTTATTGGGTTCTCGTGGAGGCGATTGGGGTATTTTGGCAACCGCCGCGTTTGTCTCGATTTCTGTACCTCTCGTGGTTTTCTTCACGCTGCAACGCTACCTTGTTCGTGGTTTGCTGGCTGGGTCCGTGAAATAAGTCTACCAACAATAAAAAGCCGTTTGGCGACACATTCCCAAACGGGTAACACTATATAGAAAATAGGGAGCCGAGAATGGCGGATCTAAAGCTAAGCGGAATTCAGAAATCCTACAGTGGGCAAGTTGAAGTACTGAAAGACATCAATCTTGACATTAAACAAGGTGAATTGGTGGTCTTTGTTGGACCATCCGGTTGCGGAAAGTCCACGCTATTACGAATGATTGCCGGCCTAGAGAAAATCAGCGGCGGCACGTTAGAGATTGACGGCATGGTGGTCAATGATATGCCGCCGGCTCAACGTGGTATCGCCATGGTGTTCCAGAGTTATGCGCTCTATCCTCATATGACGGTTCGAGACAATATGTCTTTTGCGTTAAAATTGGCGAAGAAAAGCAACGCTGAAATCGATGCCGCGGTCAATAAAGCCGCTGAGATTCTTCAATTAGGCCCGTATCTGGATCGCTTGCCAAAAGCCCTCTCTGGCGGTCAACGTCAGCGTGTCGCGATTGGCCGCGCTATTGTTCGTGATCCGAAGGTGTATTTATTTGATGAGCCGCTGTCGAACTTAGACGCGGCCCTACGAGTGGCAACACGCATTGAAATTGCGCGTCTAAAAGAGTCAATGCCAGACAGCACAATGATTTACGTGACACACGATCAGGTGGAAGCCATGACCTTGGCAACACGCATTGTAGTGTTGGCGAACAAGGGCATAGCTCAGGTAGGTACGCCTTTGGAACTGTATGAAACGCCTCAGAATGAGTTTGTGGCGCAGTTTATTGGCTCACCCGCGATGAACCTACTCAGTGGGGAAATCGTTACGACCGGCGAACAGACGAAAATCAAACTGGATTGCGGTGGTACCGCGTTCGCTAGTATTGCAACCACCACAGACGATATGGGCGCTAAGGTCAATATCGGAGTGCGACCTGAAGACTTTTTACGCACTGACGGCGACGATTGGTTCTTTAAAGGTAAGGTTGACATTACCGAAGCGTTGGGCGAAGTGACCTTGTTGTATTTTGATCCGATTAGCGATGCGGGCCCAGTGGTCGCGAAGTTGCCAGGCATCAATCAGAACTTACGCGGTCAGGCGGTTGGTTTTACGGTGGATCCAAGCAAGGTGCATTTATTCAAAAATGGGCTTTCTATGCGCTAATTTCCTTGCGCGCCCTGTACTGGCGCTTGCTGATCGCTAGTACCAGTACAGGCCATACATCACAGCAATATCTTTTCATTTTTAACTTATCAAATTCGAACAGTAGTGTTTAGGAACGCATCATGACAAATGATAACAATTGGTGGAAAGGCGCGGTTATTTATCAGATTTACCCGCGCTCTTATCAAGACTCAAATGGCGATGGCATTGGCGATATTCCTGGAATTAGCAGTCGATTACCACACATTGCTAACTTGGGCGTGGACGCCATTTGGTTGTCACCTATATTCACATCGCCCATGAAAGACATGGGCTACGATGTGTCGGATTACTGTGATATCGACCCAAGTTTTGGCACACTGGCCGATTTCGATGAAATGGTCAGCAAGGCTCACGCACTCGGCATGAAGGTGATCATTGACCAAGTGATTAGCCATTCCTCAAATCTACACCCTTTTTTCCAAGCGTCGCGTCAGGACAGAACCAATCCTAAAGCGGACTGGTACGTTTGGGCGGATCCGAACCCAGACGGCAGTGCGCCAAACAACTGGCAAGCCATTTTTGGGGGCATTGCTTGGACATGGGAAGCGCGTCGTCGCCAATATTTTCTACACAACTTTTTAACTGAGCAGCCAGATTTGAATTTCCATAATCCGGAAGTACAACAGTGGCAATTGGACAACATGCGTTTTTGGTTAGAGCGTGGTGTCGATGGCTTCCGTCTTGACACAGTGAATTTCTATTTCCACGATGAGCAGCTGCGCAATGATCCGCCGAACCCTAAAACAGATAAGCAAAAAGGCGAATGGAACCCGTACCATTATCTTTATCACACCTACTCTAAAAACCAGCCTGAAAACATCGCTTTCCTTGAAAAAATGCGTGCTTTGCTGGATGAATACGATGCTCGAACGCTCGTGGGGGAAGTGGGCGAAGCGCATCGTCCGATTGAATTGATGGGAGAATACACGACGGGAAATCGTCTACACATGGCGTATTCCTTTGAAATGCTGGGCCACAATTTTTTCCCAGCGCATTTTAAAAAACAAGTACAGGAATTTTTTGCTGGTGCGCCAGATGGCTGGCCTAACTGGGCGTTTTCTAACCACGATGTGATTCGTCACGTGAGTCGCTGGCTTAAACCCGGTATGGACCCTAACCACCTAGCGAAACAAGCCGCTGCATTATTACTCAGTCAGCAAGGGTCTGTTTGCTTGTATCAGGGTGAAGAAATGGGGCAGCTTGAAACGATCCTTGAGTACCATGAATTGACTGATCCGCAAGGGCTCAATTTCTGGCCAGAAGACAAGGGGCGAGACGGGTGCCGCACTCCTATGGTCTGGTCTAAAGACCAAGTCCAAGGGGGCTTTTCTGAAGGTAAACCTTGGTTGCCAGTGAAACCACCGCAGCTCGATCATGCGGCGAGTGAGCAAGTTGGTGTGCCTGGTTCGGTGTATGAGTTTTACCGTCAGATGCTGGCGTTGCGTTCTGCGCAGCCAGACCTTCGCCTTGGTGATACGCGCTTTATTGACGCCGCTGACCCTATGCTGGTGTACTATCGTGGTGAAAACATCTTATGCGCTTTTAACCTCTCGGCCGAATCCCATACCTTAGCGTTACCTGAAGGGGAATGCGTGCTGTCGAACCAAGCGTCACGCTCAGGCCACGACTGGCAGTTTGACGCGAATGGCTTTGTTATTCTGCGAGTAAAATAAAGGATATAAACTCTAAAAGCCCTGTCTTTGTGTTGATATAACACAGTAAAAGACAGGGCTTTTTAGTGAGCGTTACCTTGCTCAGAGGGCATTTAGCTTCGCTTATATCACTTCGTACACAGCAATCGCAATCGCATCGCCCTGTGGCTCAATGGTGCAAACGAAAACACTCTCGCGCAGCCACTGATGACTCCCATCGGGTACATCAAATACAGGTGCGCCTCGAAAATAGAACTCGTCAGGGGGGACATTATCGCCAGCGCGTAAGCGTGCTAACACCTCTGGTGTAGAGCGCCTCAGTGCTTTATTAACCACATAAATCAGTGTGCCATCCTCTGTTTCTATGCTGTAGTGTGCTTCAACAGCGGAATGTCCGTCATGGCGAATGACTGGCCAATCAGAGCCACCAGGTAAAATACGACCTTGCAGTTTTGGGCCTGTGATGTGTCCACCAGTGATGGGGATGTGCAAACGTTCGCCGCTGACACCCTTTCCCGCTGAGCGAGCGGCACCAATGCGAGCGATAAGGGTAAAGGCGTATTCTAAACGTGGGGTTAGGTCACTCATGGGGTCGTATTCTCATTCAGGTCTTTAAGCCAGCGGCACATGTCATCGAGCGACTCTCGAGCGGCTTGGCAATATTCCATAGAGCGCAAATAGCCATGTATTAAGCCTAGGCCATCGTCCACTTTCACCGTCACGTTGGCAGCACGTAACGTTTCTGCGTAAGCATAACCGCTGTCACGCAATGGGTCATATTGAGCGACGGCAATGTAAGCGCTGGGTAGGTGTTGGTGATCGGCTGCCAGCAAGGGAGCCAAGCGCGGGTTGGAATATAAGTCGTCCTGGTTGGGCGAGTACATGGCATTGACCTGATTCATCCCCTTGACCTGTATAATTGGGCCGTCTGGGTTTTCTTTATAGGAGGGGCGCGACTGATCAAAATCACATGCTGGATAGATCAGCAACTGCCCAATAAACTGAACGTCTGTGCCTCTCATATCCAAAGTGAGCGCCGCGGCAAGATTGGCCCCCGCGCTGTCGCCACCCACCGTCACACGCTGAGTGTCTATACCGAGTGTTTCTGCGTGAGCGAAAGCCCATCGAGCGACCGCGTCACATTGATTTATTGCGGCAGGAAAAGGACGTTCAGGCGCTTTTGCGTAATCCACACTGATGACGGTTTGCCCGTTAGCCGCGGCAATGCGCGAGGTAATATCCCAATGGGTTTCTGGGCTGCCTTGCATCCAGGCTCCCCCGTGTAAGTAGAGGAGGCAGGGCTGAACGCCACCCCTTTTGTCTCGAAACAGTCTGACACGAACGGGACCCGATTCTGACTCAATCCAATGCACTTCGTGAGTGTCTATCTGCTCTGGTGTGGGAAGGCGCATTTGATGTGCTATAAGCTCAAAATACCGACGACGATCATCAGGCGTTGCGCCAGCGGCTAAACCTGACCATTTTTGTTCCCACACAGTAAGAAATTGTTGAATCTCAGGGTTAATCATCCGTTTATCCTCTCTTTTTATGGGCGCGTTTAGCGCGTTATTTGGCGTCACCATGACATAGCGAAGCACCACATCAATGAGTTGCTGTTTGAGTTCTACTTGTTCATTGTCTTGCCAAAGCTCATCGCCAAACAGCGTTGAAAAAGAGGGCTTATTTGAAACATTAAAAAAGCTCAAGCCACCAAATATCCACCGAATTTTAATGGGGTCGAGATGAGGGCGAAACCGCCCTTCGTTCACGCCCTGTTGATATATTTGCTCTAACTTAGAGCGGGCTTGATTGCGCAGGCTCCTAACGTATTGGGAGTTTTTTAATGTGCGTGCTTGATGAATGTTTTCAATCATCAACAAGCGTACTAGCTCAGGATGCTGACGGTTGTGGTCGAACAGAAGACTGACCATTTGAGTGAGTGCCGTGACGGGGTCTAGGTGCATTAAGTCGAGTTGATCCTCGGCGTCATTAATGCGCTTATAGACAGACTCGAGTACTTTTTTATAGAGCCCCGCCTTGTCGCCAAAGTAATAATACACCATGCGTTTTGATGTATTTGTTTTCGCCGCGATGTCATCAAGGCGAGTCCCTGTAAAACCAAATTCCGCAAACACAGACGTCGCGGCATACACAATGTCAGCTTTAACCTTTTCAGGGTCTTGTTTCCAGCTTGATTTTTTTTCTTTCTGTTTGAAGTTACTCAATGGCTTCTCGTGATAATCAGTTAACGTATGAGTTGAATTAAACTACATGAACAATATTTATGACATAATTAAATAACTTGAACAATACTGTTGACATATTAAACTATTTGGAACACTTTAGGGTTATGCGATTAGATTACTGTTAATACCATCGCTGTGAAAAATGACCCTAATAGCAGAGAAACCGGAGATAATAATGAAAAAAAACATCTGTAAAGCCCTGCTGGCGACCGCGATCACTACCATGGCAGTCAGTGCTTCTGCGGCCAAAGTTGAGTTAATTTATTCCGATACTGTCGCAGAAAACGACCCGCGCTCAGTCATGTTGAAACAAGAATTTGGCGGCTGTTTGGGTAATGAATTCGATTTTACGTCTTATCACGGTGCGACCTTGTTTAAGCAGGGTACCGAACTTACGTCAATGCAACGTGGCAATTTAGACATGGCGAATCTGGCGATATTTGATTTCTATAACCAAATCCCTTCTACCACGGTTTTAGGAACCCCTTTTTTATTCCGCGACTATGCGCATATGCGGGCGGTGTACAACAGCGATGTACTTGATGATATGTTGGCCGAGATTGAGTCCAGAGCGAAAGTGAAAGTCTTATCCTTCCCTTACATTGGCGCCCGTCATTTGGGTTACAAAGCCGATAAGCGAGTGATGACGCCAGCAGATTTAAAAGGCATGAAATTGCGCATGCCACCAGGTGAAGGTTGGCAGTTTGTCGGCGAAGCAATGGGAGCCACGCCTGTTCCTGTTCCTTTTACCGAAGTATATACAGCGCTACAGACCGGCGCTATTGATGGACAAGACAACGGCTTCCCAGCGGTTCGCAGCATGAAATTTGATGAGGTAATTGATCACATTGGCAAAACGTCGCACTTAATTGCAGCCAATGTATTTACCATTGCAAAATCAAAATGGGATTCTATGAACAAAGGCCAACAAAGTGCCGTACAAAAATGCGCAGATCGATTTGAAGTCGCGTTAGATAAGTTGACCTTAAACTTAGAAGCGTCCATAGAAAGTGACATGGCTGCCAAAGGCGTTGACGTATACCTCCCTAACAATGCCGCCTTCCAAACGCATGTATTGAAAGTCTACCAGGATTCTCGATACTCCTCTGATTGACCGAAAGGCTTAGTCGATAAAATCATCGCGGTTGGTCAATAATTAGACGGCTAACGGTTTGTAATGAGGTACGAATGTACCTCGCTATTCCCTTTATAGGTGACAATGTGACTATTCCTTCTCTTATTCAGCGGACACAAATTTGGTCCGGTCACATCAGTGCATTTTTATTAGGCAGTATGTTCGTTGCCTTTATTTTGCAGGTGATTTTTCGCTATTTACTCAACCTCCCGATTGGCTGGACTGTGGAGTGGGTGACCCTGTCGTGGTTGTGGGGAGTGTTGTTTACCTTCGCGTTTGTGTCAAACAATAACGACATGATTCGACTTGATATCCTTTACAGCCTGATGCCTAAGAATGTCGCCCGAGTCATGGACGTGGTGACCAGTTTGTGTTGCGCCGCCATTTTTATTGTGACGCTGCCAAAGGCGTGGGAATACGTCGATTTTATGTCGATAGAGCGGACGGCTTACCTGCGTCTGCCATTTAATTGGGTGTTTGCCTTGTACATTCCTTTTCATGTGTCGGTCATTATTCGAATGTTTGCCATCAGTTGGAAAGCCATCACACATTCGCAGGAGGCGAAACATGCTTGAGCTTCTCTCTCCTTTTACGTGGTCGTTAGTGGCCATCGTTATTCTGGTGTTTGGTGGCCTCTCAGTGGGGTTGTCTATGCTGTCTGGGTCTTTTTTGTATTTATTACTGAAAGGCCAAGACCCTTCTATTGCCTCGGAAACCTTGCTTCAAGGCTTGTTTAACTCTTACACTTTGCTGGCCATTCCTCTGTTTATTTTGGCGGCGGATATTATGAACATCGGCAATTTAGCCGATAAGTTATTGCGATTTTGCCAAGCGTTAGTGGGGCGCTTTCGAGGCGGGTTAGGGCATGTCAATGTTGTTAGCTCGCTTATTTTCTCTGGTATGTCTGGCTCTGCTGTCGCAGATGCGGTTGGCATGGGGAAAATCATCATTGGCATGATGACCAAAAATGGTCAATATTCGCCAGCTTACGCGGCAGCGATTACCGCGGCAACGGCGACCATTGGTCCGATTATTCCTCCCTCTATTCCGATGGTCATTTACGCTTTGGTGTCGGATCAATCCGTTGGTTACCTTTTTGCCGCTGGATTGCTCCCCGGCTTGCTGATGGCTTTTGCGATGGGCTTTATCAATTTTTGGGTGGCTCGCCGTCGAGGCTTCCCTGTCGATGAGGTAGTGCCATTAAGTGATATCCCACGTATTACGTGGCAGGCTTTCCCGGCTCTTATGTTGCCGGTCATTTTATTGGGTGGCATTTATGGCGGTATCATGACGCCAACAGAAGCGGCCGCGGTTGCGGCGGCCTATGCTCTGATTGTGTCGATGGTATTATACCGTTCGGTGTCAGTGCGACAGCTGTGGGCTACGCTCACCAGTGGCTCACGCTCTGCCGCGTCTATCGGCATACTGATTGCTGGGTCAATGGCCTTTAATTATGTGATCACCCGTGAAAATGTACCGGTGACGATTTCCGATTTACTGAGCAGTATGGCGCTCAGTAAAACGGGCTTCTTAATTATGGTCAATCTTCTGATTCTTGGCTTAGGCTGTATTTTGGAAGGGGGCGCCATATTGTTGATTATCGTGCCGATGTTGATTCCTTCCGTGCAAGCAATGGGGATTGATTTGGTGCACTTTGGCGTTATCGTGGTGGTGAATTCCATGATCGGTTTGATTACGCCGCCCTATGGACTGCTGTTGTTTATTGTGTCGAGTGTGACAGAAGAGCCCATCGCCCAGGTTATTAAAGAAGTGTGGCCGTTTATTTTTGCCTTAATCTTGGCCCTTTTGTTGATCACGTTTAATGCAGACTTTGTTTTGTTTTTGCCGCGCTTACTGGGGTATGGTCTGTAATCAGGTGGCTTCTATTATAATAGGCGGTATGCTACGTGCTTAATTAAGAGGCTTGGACAATCCATTGCGACATAAAGATAAGACCATTTTTGAACGTTTGTCAGACCTTTGTTTTGCGGATCATTATCCGCATCGTGTGTTGGTGTTACGGTCACGTTCGGTGCCTCAGCGTGAAGAAACGCCATGGCATCATCATAAAAAAGCACAACTGGTGCTGCCGTTGACGGGTGTTGTCACCAGTTACATTGACGACAAAATGTGGCTGGTGCCGCCCCGTTGTGCGGTCTGGATTCCCAGCGATGTCAGACACAGTAACCAGATATCGCCCAAGGCTGATGTGTGTATGTTGTTTATTGATGCTACAGACTTGCCTTTGCCAGAGGTGGCTTGCACCTTGACAATTACGCCTTTTATTCGTGAGCTGATTTTGCATTTGCATGGTCAGCAGCGTTACGAAGAGAGTGATCCCACCACCGACCGGCTCGTTGAAGTACTGATCGATCAGCTGGTTACGCTGGAGCGAGAAGAGTTTAACTTCCCCATTCCCGATGAACCAACGCTCAACCGACTTGCTCTCGAACTCATCGCCAGACCTCATGAAAAACGCACGTTAGGTGAATGGGCCAGCGACTTTGCGATGAGTGAGCGTACGTTAGCGCGCATGATAAAGCGCCATGTGCAGCTCACCTTCGGGCAATGGCGTCGCCAACTTCATATCGTCTTGGCGTTACAAAAACTCGCCATTAATATGCCCATCCAAACCCTTTCTGAAGAGCTTGGTTACGACTCGGTCAGCGCGTTTATTACCTTCTTTAAAAAAGCGCTGGGAAAATCCCCAAGGCAATATCGAATAGAGCGATGGGGCAAGGAGTGACAAAGCGCCGCCTCATGGTTTGCTTAGATCGTTGTGAGAATATGCAACGCCAAAAAATGAATACCCAGCCAGATAAGCGATCAATCCGCATGGCATTGCTGTCATGAGCATTTTTCTATTTACCTGATGGACTTCAGCAACAAAAAGGCCAAACAAAGCGGCAAAGGATAGAGCGATTTTCGGGCTTAATATCGAGATCAGACAACCCCAAAAGTCGGAGAACACAGAACTAGGCGCAAGGCATAAACAGGCCATTGATACGCGATTTCTAGTCTGTGATTCTTATCGCTATTTGAGCTTTCTGCGCGACTTATGTCAGAGCAATGTCGTACTGAGCGACGACATGGACCAACGGATGGCCCTCATGTGTCATTGTGTTTGCATTAAAACGGATTGATCTTCTTCAGCTCTGCCATAAAATAGTGTTAATTTAGCCCAAGTTCGGGGTGATTTAGCGTCGAGGTGATACATGTCCGAATCGTCGGTTGTGGTAACGAATTCTATGCGTCAGCGTTTTAAAACGTTTATTGAAAATACGACGATACAAGGTGTTTTGCTGGCATTAATTTTGATCAATGCGGTGATACTCGGATTAGAAACGTCGCCTGTGGTGATGACAAACGTGGGTCCATTTTTAATCGCTTTGGACAAGGCCATATTGGTGGTGTTTGTGGTTGAGCTTAGCATTCGCTTGTTTGTGCATCGTTTGGCTTTTTTTAAAGACGGTTGGAGTGTGTTCGACTTCATTGTCGTGGGGATTGCCTTGGTCCCTGCTAGCGGGCCGTTTGCCGTGTTGCGTGCGCTCAGGGTCTTGCGTGTGTTGCGTGTACTGACCTTCGTGCCATCGATGCGGAAAATTGTCGGAGCGCTAATCAAATCCCTGAATGGCATGTTATCCATCGCCATGGTGTTGGGGCTGGTGTATTACGTGGCGGCCGTGATGGTCACCAAGCTGTTTGGAGAAGCCTTTCCAGACTGGTTTGGTAGCCTTGGCGCGTCTTTGTATACGCTGTTTCAAGTGATGACCCTAGACAGCTGGTCGATGGGCATCGCGCGCCCCGTGATGGAAGCATACCCTTATGCCTGGGCGTTTTTTGTCCCCTTTATTCTCATTGCGACTTTTACCATGCTCAACCTGTTTATTGCTGTCATCGTCAACGCTGTGCAAACCATACACGACGATGACATCAAAGATGAACTGAACGCGGAAAAAGCCACTCAGCAGCAGTTACTAGAGCAAATGCAGCAACTCCAACAAGAATTACAGGCCCTGCGCCGAGATATGAACAACCCAAGGGAATAACGACTCATGTTTTGGATCTGCTTGTCCACCAAACTGCCTACCACTTACCTATGGCTTTTACGAAACCTTAGTGGTGAGCAATGGAAAAACAGGGCCGTTTTTACGCTGTTACCTACAGCCCACATCTATTCAACGAATACGCCACTGCGTTCGGAGGTTATGGCAAATGCCACCGATTAAAGTAATGCAAAAGCTAGCGACCAGTGCTGGCTATGGGGGTTGGCATGATGCAAGGCACGTCATTGAAGAAGTCGCAGAAGCACTTAGCCAATTTACTTATCTTGCACAGCAACAAGGAATCAGCAACAAGGAATCAGCAACAAGGGATCAGCAAAACGACAGTGTCTGCGATTACTAAAATACTGGAACAGCGCAAACTGGAAAATGCAGTGCTTTTTCTATAACAACAAAAAGGGACAGTAATGAAGCTCGGTCGTAACGATCCTTGCCATTGTGGCAGTGGTAAAAAATTTAAACGTTGTTGTATGAGCCGCGTTTCCAAGCAACATGCTCAAGTTTTTGATGATGTTGACGCTATGCTGACAATGAACCCAAATTTGAGCCTTGATGAACTCAATACTGCTTTGCAGCACAAAGTGCAGGATCGGAATAATCAGCCTCATCCCGATTTTTGTGGTGTAACACCAACGCAAATGGCCAATTGGCTTTATGCGCCTTTTGATGAATTACAGTGGGTGACAATCCGCACACCAGACGATCTTTCTTCCAGCCCGGTGATGCGCTATTTAGCCCTCATTCTTGACGAAGCTATGGCGCAAGAGGGCTCCTTCAAAGCGACAAGTAAAGGCAACTTACCGACTAAATTAGTCAAACAGGCTAGTGAGTTATTGCCTGAGTTTGCCGTTGCTCAGTTTTCGCAAAACATTAGCATCAACGAGTTTGCAGGCAGTAACGAAGACAAATTCAATGCCTTGCACTACACCAGAGTGTTAGCCGAAATTAGTGGCATTATTTATCGGCGCAGTGGTCGCTACCATGTTAAAAAATCAGCGCAAAAGCAGTATCAGGCGTTAGGTATACAAGTATTTTTTAAACCTATGTTAGAAGCCGCCATCAGCAACTATAACTGGGGGTATTTGGACGGCTTTGAATACGAAGTCGACTTGCGAACCTTTTGGCTGTTTATGTTATGGCGCATTCAAAGCCACAACAGTGTGGATCAGCTGGTTGAAGAGGTGATGACGGCTTTCCCGGATTTACTACAGTCCTTGCCTCCGGATGATTATTTCTCGGCAGAAAGAAAATTAAGTGTGCTCATTGGATCTCGATTTATTGAGCGATTTTTACAGTTTTGGGGGTTTGTCATCATAGGTCCAAGGCGATATTTAAACGCTGAGCCGGTCGCCAGAATAGTGCAAGTTCAGCCTTTGTTAAAACACACTTTTCAATTCACCATAAAGACATAGCAAGGTCATCGTGAGGTTTTGTTCTATCGGTGCTGCTTATGGCTGTGGATAAACCATTAGCATTAACCCTGTTACCTTCCAGTGAGATGAAGAACAATGCGCCAACATTACCGGCCATTTACTGCATTGGTTAGACGATGACAATCGCCAACGCTACTGGGCCATGCCCGCAGAACTGTTGGGCGGAGGTGGGAGCGAGTATCGTCGAATTCTACTCAGCCGATACATGAACCTAAGCAACACTTTAAACGAGTTAAAATGTATAAATAAAGGCCAAAACGATATCTTGTATGTCGAATAGGTATAATTAATGGCAAAATCTATACATTAAATTATTATCGAGTATAAAAAAGGAAGAAATTTAGTCATGTCGACACCCATTGCACCCTTACCACTGGCCAATATTGAACAATGGGAGACCCGTACGGTGCTCAAAAAAACGGCTGAAGCACATCGCTACTTAGCCGAATTAAAAGGCGTGGCGGCAAGTATTCCCAATGAGGCCATTTTAATCAATACGTTGGCCTTACAAGAGGCAAAAGACAGCTCTGAAGTGGAGAATATCGTCACCACCCATGATGAACTCTACAAGGCCAACCTATTTGAAGAGAGCATTACCAACCCCGCGACCAAAGAAGTACAAGATTACGCCTTTGCCTTAAAACAAGGTTTTCAGAACGCGCGGCAAAGCAAGCTCATTCGCCTGAGCGATATTCTCGCCATTCAGCAAAACCTTGAGCACAACACGGCAGGGTTACGTAAACTACCAGGGACTGACCTGAAAAATGCCCGTACCGGCGAAGTGGTGTACACGCCACCACAACATGTCGACGAAATCGCTAAGTTGATGGATAACCTAGTGCAGTTTATCAATAACGATGAATTATGCGACGCCGATCCACTGGTGAAAATGGCCATTATTCACCACCAGTTTGAAAGTATTCACCCGTTTTACGATGGCAATGGCCGTACTGGGCGTATCATTAATATTCTGTACTTAGTCACCAAAGATCTGCTCAATTTACCCGTATTGTATTTAAGCCGTTTTATTATTCATCACAAAGCAGATTACTACGCCAACCTACAAGCGGTACGTGATACTGGCCATTGGGAACCTTGGCTACTGTTTATGCTCGATGGCATTATCGACACCGCGCAAAATACCATTTCGTTGATCACCGAAATGAAAACCCTCATGGCAAATGTCAAACACGGTATTCGAGAGCAACTGCCCAAGCTCTATAGTCAAGATTTACTCAATAATCTGTTTAACCACCCCTACACCAAAATTGACTTCATTGTCGAAGATCTTGAGGTAACACGCATCACGGCCACCAAATATTTAGAACAACTTGTCGAACACGGCTTTTTAGTCAAACAAAAAGTTGGACGCGCCAATTACTACATCAACCAGCCACTGTGCCAACTATTAATCGCACACAGCTAAAAAATAATTTGCTAAAAAGACAGCCTGCCCGACAACACCTGTACACGGGGCTTGTAATCGTCCTAAACCTTTTAATGAGCATGCGACTGCCTTTGCTGGCTACGGAAAAGCGCCACCACTCAAAGTGATGCAAAAGCTGGCGGCTAGTGCAGGCTTTGCTAATTGGAAGGAAGCACAGCAATGCATTCAAGAGGTCGTTGATGCCATTAGTCAGTTTAGGCAACTTGCTAAGCAACACGGGGTGAGTAAGACCACTGTGTCAGCGATAGAAAAAACACTTGCAGAGCGTAAGCAAGAAAATGCAGTGCTTTTTCTACAACAATAAGGAGGGACAGTAATGAAGCTCGGTCGTAACGATCCTTTCCATTGTGGCAGTGGTAAAAAATTTAAACGTTGTTGTATGAGCCGCGTTTCCAAGCAACATGCTCAAGTTTTTGATGATGTTGACGCTATGCTGACAATGAACCCAAATTTGAGCCTTGATGAACTCAATACTGCTTTGCAGCACAAAGTGCAGGATCGGAATAATCAGCCTCATCCCGATTTTTGTGGTGTAACACCAACGCAAATGGCCAATTGGCTTTATGCGCCTTTTGATGAATTACAGTGGGTGACAATCCGCACACCAGACGATCTTTCTTCCAGCCCGGTGATGCGCTATTTAGCCCTCATTCTTGACGAAGCTATGGCGCAAGAGGGCTCCTTCAAAGCGACAAGTAAAGGCAACTTACCGACTAAATTAGTCAAACAGGCTAGTGAGTTATTGCCTGAGTTTGCCGTTGCTCAGTTTTCGCAAAACATTAGCATCAACGAGTTTGCAGGCAGTAACGAAGACAAATTCAATGCCTTGCACTACACCAGAGTGTTAGCCGAAATTAGTGGCATTATTTATCGGCGCAGTGGTCGCTACCATGTTAAAAAATCAGCGCAAAAGCAGTATCAGGCGTTAGGTATACAAGTATTTTTTAAACCTATGTTAGAAGCCGCCATCAGCAACTATAACTGGGGGTATTTGGACGGCTTTGAATACGAAGTCGACTTGCGAACCTTTTGGCTGTTTATGTTATGGCGCATTCAAAGCCACAACAGTGTGGATCAGCTGGTTGAAGAGGTGATGACGGCTTTCCCGGATTTACTACAGTCCTTGCCTCCGGATGATTATTTCTCGGCAGAAAGAAAATTAAGTGTGCTCATTGGATCTCGATTTATTGAGCGATTTTTACAGTTTTGGGGGTTTGTCATCATAGGTCCAAGGCGATATTTAAACGCTGAGCCGGTCGCCAGAATAGTGCAAGTTCAGCCTTTGTTAAAACACACTTTTCAATTCACCATAAAGACATAGCAAGGTCATCGTGAGGTTTTGTTCTATCGGTGCTGCTTATGGCTGTGGATAAACCATTAGCATTAACCCTGTTACCTTCCAGTGAGATGAAGAACAATGCGCCAACATTACCGGCCATTTACTGCATTGGTTAGACGATGACAATCGCCAACGCTACTGGGCCATGCCCGCAGAACTGTTGGGCGGAGGTGGGAGCGAGTATCGTCGAATTCTACTCAGCCGATACATGAACCTAAGCAACACTTTAAACGAGTTAAAATGTATAAATAAAGGCCAAATTAACCACCATATGGTGGTGGTTATAGGTGGTTTATAGAATACAGCCATGGACTATAATCTAAACTAAATTATTGATTTTAATAAATAAAAATATAATTTAATACAGCTATAATTATTACTCAATGTTCTGGATCTGCTCATTGAGTAGCGGCCTAGACTCTAACAAAATCAATGATTTACCGAAAAGAAACCGATCAAAAATGCCTGTTTGCCCACCAAACTGCCCACCACTTGCCTATGGCTTTTACTAAATCTTAGTGGTTAGCAATGGAAAAACAGTGCCGTTTTTATGCTGCTGTTAGAGCTAAAACATAGCAGTTTTGAAGGGCTTTATCGAGCACGATTTCCGTCAACATAGCTTTGCCATTTTTTCACTGGTTCTACAGGATAGTAATGAGTCAGCAGAAAGCTCACTTAGCCTGAAGTGGACATTATGGTATCCATTTTAATAGAAATAAGCTCAATATGGATACTATGGTATCCAAGAGAGATAAGACTGAGTGTCGAATGGTAAGCATCAGGTCTACAAATTGTTACCCTTAAGGTAGCTTTATGTAGACCTAGTGCTTCTGGACAACGCGCCTTTACCACCTCTCTGGTAAATACTGCGTGAAATACAAAGGCATCACGATATTGGTTTGTTCTAACGCTGAAGAGCCTTGTGTACCCGTTAACTTAAAGGTTTTACTGGGAGTACATTTTTCAACGTAGGATGCCAATGATTTTGCTTTTGTACGTTTACCACTTTTGACTTCCACAGGGACGATATCGCCTTCATCGGTCGCCAAAATAAATTCGATTTCGGCGCGGGCGTCATTCCATGAATAACTTGGGTCAACGCCAACAGCGGTAAGCTCTTGTTGCACAAAGTTTTCAGCCACATAGCCCCTGTACTTATAAACAGAGAGTTCATAGTTTTGTTGCTTAATCTCTTTATAACTGCTGCCCAGCATATGATTGAGCAGGCCCACATCAAACAGAAACAGTTTAACCATATTGTCTTTTTTATAGGCCGCCAACGGAGATTTCGGCAATCCTTCAATAGGGTAGTTTGGCAAAGCTAAGCGGCAGCAGTGAAGCCAATGGATCGCGGTTTCAAAATCGCTATAACGAGATTTACGCTCATGCACATGCTTAAATTTAAAGCGTTTAACCGACTCATCGCTCACAAGTGATAGCTGGGCTGGAATGCTATTAAACACCGATTCAATCAGTGTGGCATCGACCTTGCCCGCGTACTTACCGAAATCGCGGCGATAACCTTCAACTAAATCGGCATGAATTTTTGTGACTTTTTCAACACGCTCTAAAATGCTTGAATCTTTAAACTGATACCAAGCAGAAACGGCTTCCGGCATACCACCGGTAAAAAAATAGTCGGTTAGTTTATCCATCAATTTAGTGTGCACCGCCGGTGTGCTTGCTTGACTATCAAAGGCTTTGATCAGTGCTTGCTCGTTGGATGCGTAAATAAATTCTTGGAAGGTCAGTGGTCGTAAATTGTATTGTTCTACCTTGCCTACAGGGAAAGTATTGAGCAAACCAATGTTCGAACCGCTGGCTGCGACAAAATAGGACGGTGCTTTTTCGGCAAAATACTTCAGCGAAGTTACGGCTCGTTCACATTCGCCAATTTCATCTAATATCAGCAAGTCGGTTTCTGGATTGAACGCTTGGTTGGTTAACAACTCAATGTTCATGACTAGCTCGTCAGGTGACAACGAGCCATCGAACGCTTCTTTGTAAGCTGGGTTTTCAAGGAAGTCGATACGAAGGATGTTGGCAAAGGTGTTTCCAAACAACTCTTGCAGCAGATAGGTTTTACCTGTTTGTCTTGCGCCATCGATCAATAATGGCTTGCGCACAGGTTGATTTTTCCATGCTATTAGGGCGTTGAGTAAGTTGCGCTGCATTGTCATTTCCCGCCAATTAAGACTGTTAACTGCCTGTAGTATAACTCATCCTACACTTTTACGCGCATAAAAGTGTGATATTTTTCACTTTTATGCGCGTAAAAGTGTAATTTGATGGCCTTTGGCATTCAGTGATCCACATCATCGCCTTGGCCAACGTGCAAACTAAACCTAAAAGTAGGATATAAATCCAATTATATTGAGTAAAGTGGGAATATAGTCCTATATGTAAATTGTTGGAGTTGCTTGGGATTCAAAGTTGGACTATATTCCCATTAATGGTTAAATAGTGGGAATATAGTCCCTTTGGTTGGTGATATGGCTAAGCGTGACTTACACAATGTACTGTTTCCGAAGCAGCGCAAAATCCTGACGCAGTTTGGTGAAGACTTGTTGTTGGCGATGAAACGACGTGGTTTTACAAAAAAGCTACTGTGTGAACGTACTGGTTTTGATCATAAAACCGTGAATAAAGTTTTCGCCGGTGATCCGGGCGTTGCCATAGGCACTTACTTAAAAGTGATGGCCGTTCTTGGCATGGAAAGCAACTTTGCAGACATGGCCGCTCATGATGAAGTGGGTATCAAGCTGCAAAACATAAAATTGCTGGAAGGTTCAAAATGAGCCGTGAAATCGTCGAAGTCTATGCCGACTGGCAGCCAATTGAAGCGCCTTTACTAATTGGGCTGCTTTCTTACAGCGATTCAAGCCGAGGTGGCGTATTTAGTTTTGCCTACGATAAAGCATTTTTAACCTCAGCCTATCGCTTGCAGATTGATCCAATCCTAACGCTTCACCCCGGTGAACTCTATAACGATGAAGCCGATAAAAACTTTCGCGCATTTCTTGATTCATCGCCTGATAGATGGGGGCGTATTTTAATGCAGCGGCGTGCAGCGATTGAGGCGCGCAAAGGCATTCGAGCAACAAGTCGATTAAACGAATTGGATTACCTGCTGGGCGTACATGACTCTTATCGGATGGGGGGGATTCGATTTAAGCGAGTAGGCTCGGATGCGTTCTTAGATGACAACTCTGAGTTTGCTGCGCCACCAATGGCTTCTTTGCGAGAGCTAGAGCACGCAGCAATGCAGATTGAAAAAGACGATAACATCGACAGTGACGAGTATTACCGCTGGTTGAAAATGCTGATTTCTCCAGGCTCATCATTAGGTGGTGCAAGACCCAAGGCTTGTGTCACAGATGAGCAAGGTCACTTGTGGATTGCCAAGTTTCCCAATTTAAACGATACCCATGACGTGGGCGCATGGGAGATGGTCTGTTATGAATTGGCGTTGGCAGCAGGTGTTGACATGTTTCCAAGTGAGATCAGGCAATTTTCGTCACAGCACCATACCTTTTTAACCAAACGGTTTGACCGCGACGGTGAAAAGCGGCTGCATTTTTCGTCGGCCATGACACAGCTTCGTTATTCTTTAAACGAAAGGTATGATGGTGAACAATCTCAAGGTGCCAGCTACTTAGAGATTGCTGAATTTATTTCCAATTGTGGTGCACAAACCACAGCCGATTTAGCTCAGTTATGGCGTCGAATCGTGTTTAATATTGCGGTGTCCAACACGGATGACCACCTGCGTAACCATGGGTTTTTATTAACAAAGAATGGCTGGAAGTTATCACCCGCTTATGATTTAAACCCGATAGTGGGTAAGCATGGCCTGCATCTGAATATTACCGATGCAGACAACGCTTTAGACTACCAATTAGCCTTTGACGAAAAAGACTTCTTCCGACTTTCGCAAACCCAAGCCACGCAAATTTACGATGAAGTATTAATGGCGGTGAAGCAATGGCAAATCGTTGCTAAGCGACTAGGGATCAGCCGAGCCGAGCAAGCCATGAAACAATCAGCGTTTAACGTTTAATGAGTCAGTGAAACACTAGTTTCATTTTTCAGCAGATAAAGAAGTTTTAGTTTCACTTTTATTCCTTGCCTCACACTCCATGTGTTGTAACACACTACTTACCCTTTGGGCATTTGGGACAATATGGGCAACGCCTTAATTCTCGCCACTTAGCCAAACACTAACCCTGCCCACAGGCTATTTATGACTTGGGGCATTATCTACAAACTGGGGCAGTTAGCTACCTGCACCCTCAGAAAGCTGCACGATCTGAGCATTTATCTGCCTACTGCGTCCGTTTAACTCTTTAATACTAGTGGGGACAAACTCCTAAGAGAACTTAACAGATCAGTGAGGAAGCAAACGATGAACCCAACCACACAATTACCCACAAACTCAGTACACCCAGCGCGTCAGCAACGGATTTTGCGCTTGCCCGAGGTAAAGGCCAAAACAGGCTTTGGCCGCAGTACCATTTATGCCCCTATTTGCATAAAGAGAGGGGCAAACGGAGAATTTCCCCGTTCCATTCGTATTGGTGCGCGTGCCGTGGGCTGGTTAGAAAGCGATATCGACCAGTGGATTGAAACCCGCCGTATCGGTGCTGCTTATGGCCGTGGATAAACCATCAGCATCAACCCCATTACCTGCCAATGAGGTGAATAACAACATGCCAGCATTACCGGCTGGTTTTGCCTATAACGCGCAAAACTGGCTGGTGATGCAACCGGCTGGGCAAGATAGCCCAGTTAAAATCTGTTCTTGGCTGCAAGTGGCTGCCCGTACTCGCGATCCGCAAGGGGACACTTCTCTTGAAAACAAAGGGCGGCTATTTATTGCACTGGTTAGACGATGACAATCGCCATCGCTACTGGGCTATGCCAGCAGAACTATTGGCTGGAGACGGTAGCGAGTACCGTCGGATATTACTCAGCCGAGGCATGCGGCTAAGTAACAGTGTCAAAGCGCGGCAGTTGCTCTCCCTGTTTATTCAACAAATGGGCGAACTGGCCGCGCAAAAGGCCATTAGCGTGAACTGCATTGGCTGGCATCACCACGCTTATATGCTTGCCAATGGCCAAGGTAAAACCCGTGCAGGCAAATACGGTGAAATGCGCTTACCCGCCCGTTGGCGTTTGGTGTTTTTATCTACTGGCGAAGTGACGCTCGAAAGCCATCTTGCCAGTATCGGCAAGCGCGTAAAAGCCGGCCAACAAGTGCGCGTGATTGATCTCAGTGCCGATGCCGGCGCACAAATGGGCGTGTTTAACCAGAGCCATGGTATGAACGCCGCCGATTTAGCCGATCATCTTAAACAGCAAAGTCGCCAACATTACGGCAGCTTGGCCTTGGACTGGTTACGGTATTTAACGCAGCACAGTGCGCAGGTGCGGCCTGTTTTCCAAAACGTACGCCAACGCTTTTTAGCCAGCTTACCTCCCGAGGCCGACGGCCAAGTGCGCCGAGTCGCCGAAAAATTTGCCTTACTTGCTAGTGCTGGGTTGTTAGCCATTCAAGCCAAAGTACTCGATTGGCCAACCCAAAGTGTCGAAGCCGCCTGCTTAAATCAGCTTAACCAATGTATACTCGCTCGCGGTGGTGTGGCCGCCAGACCAACAAGCCATTCGCCAAGTACGCAGTTTTATTGAGCAGCATGGCGAAAGCCGCTTTACGCCCAAACAAACCGGTTACAGCAGCCAAGTACGCCAACGCGCGGGTTGGATAGACACTACTGGCCCACAAACCCTTTACCTGTTTTACCCAACTGGCTGGCGTGAAGCCACCGAAGGCCTAAGCCCAGATCGCGCCGCCAAAGCACTGATGGCCGCAGGCTACCTAGTCCCCGATGGCAACCGACCACAGCGAAAAGTCAGCCTGCCCGACAACACCCGCCCACGTATGTACTGCGTGAAAAGCAGTATTTTGGATGACTAACGAGGCGATGAATCCTATGTAGGCTTGTCGCCTAGCAGTGTACTGCCAGTCAACCTAAGGGCTGGGCTAATTTTAAAAGTCTAAAGCTGACAAGACCGCTAGAGTACTGGTGGTGCATCTACAGTGATCAGCGATTTCCATTGCACAGAATGATGGAAAATAATCTTGTGCCATTATCAGTAGTTGATAACATGAGTGGATTCTGTATACGCATACAGTCTTTTTTTATTGGCCAAGCGCTTTTATTTACTTGCTGGGAACCTGGTGAGTAAATGATTCGAGTAAAACAATGAAAAATGCAAGACAATCGCGCTGTGTAATTGGCGTTAAAGGGCAAACGCCCGACCTCGATTACCCCGTTGATATCTGGTTCGATTCGCTGAAATCGGTGGCCAATGTGCTGTCGAAAGAAAACCAGCAGTTGTTAAAAGTAATTGCCGAGCAACAGCCGCAGTCGGTAACTGAGCTGGCCATGTTGACTTGCCGAGCGGTCAGTAATGTGTCGAGAACATTAAAAACATTGGGTAAGTACAACTTGGTTGAAATGACAAAATCACAAAATGGACTGGCGGTAAAACTGCGATATCAATCGATGTTGTTATTGATCCAGCCATTAGAATAAAAGGAATACCATGCAACAAGTCGGAATTTATGAGCAGCTTATAACTCAACTTGTCGATAGTCGTCTTGACCGAGAGCGATTCTATGTCGGCGAACGTGAGCTCAATAGCAGTGAAGCATCAACATGGTTATCTCGCTTCCTCTCACACATTCTTGAGTATGCGATTGATGCTGTGCCTGCGGGTGATGATCGGCTGCAACAGCAAATTACTTTGTCCAACCAATTGTTATTGTGGTTAAAAACACAAATTCAGGATGATGTTTTTATCGAAGACAACTTGCTTGCCAGTCAAGGTAAAATTCTAACTGCGCTCTATGAGCTCGAAAATCCCGTCTCAGCCGATTTAAAAAATTACATTAACGACATTTTTCCACTAACAGGGTTAAGTCAAAGCGAGCTGTTTTGTGGCAGTAATGCAGGGTTGTCGCTCGAATCTGAATTAAAGCGGGAGATCTTGTCAGCTGATAAAATCTACTGGTTAGTGTCATTTATTAAGTGGGCAGGGATCCGAATTTTTCGCAAAGAGTTAGAGGAATTTACTGCTAGCGGTCGCGAGCTAAAAATCATTACTACCTCATATATGGGGGCGACTGACGCGAAAGCGGTGGAATATTTGGCTGGCCTACCGAATACCGAGGTGAAGCTGAGTTATAACACTGAGCGGGAGCGTTTACATGCAAAGAGCTATCTATTTTTACGCAACACGGGTTATCACACGGGTTATATCGGCTCTTCCAATCTTTCCCATTCGGCGTTAACCAATGGCTTAGAATGGAATTTAAAAATTACTTCGCAAGAAATCCCACACATTATCAATAAATCATTGAGCACCTTTGAAACCTATTGGGCTTCTAATGATTTTGAACACTTTAGTGGCGATGTAACAAGTAGCGAAAAGCTCAAAAAAGCCTTGAACCAGCAGCGCGGAGATTTTGAGGCTAGTCCCACGCATTTCTTTGATATTTCGCCGTTTCCGCATCAGAGTGACATATTGGAGCAATTGGCTGTAGAGCGTAGTGTTCACCAACGATTTCGCAATTTAGTGGTGGCGGCAACGGGTACCGGAAAAACCCTGATTTCAGCTTTTGACTTTGCCCGTTTTATCAAAGAAAAACCGCAAGCTAAGTTCCTTTTTGTCGCGCACCGAGAAGAAATATTAAAACAAGCCAGAGCGGCATATCGTGGCGTATTGCGTAATAGTGCTTTTGGTGAGTTGTGGGTTGGCGGGCATGCGCCAGAGCATTATCGGCAGCTGTTTGTTTCTATCCAAACCCTGAACAATCAGCTGGAACAGCTTAACCTAACGGCTGACTATTATGACTACATTGTGATTGATGAGGTGCATCATATTGCTGCGACTAGTTATCGCGCAGTGCTGGAGCATTTTTCCCCTGCTATATTACTCGGCCTGACTGCCACGCCAGAGCGCCATGATGGCGGTGATATTTTAGCGGATTTTGGTGGTGTGATTGCCGCTGAAATTCGTTTACCGGAAGCCATTAACCGTCGCCACCTTTGCCCATTTCAGTATTTTGGTGTTGATGATGAAACTGACCTTCGAACTATCCCGTGGAGTCGTGGGCGATACGATATCGCTCAGCTGACCCATCTTTACACCCACAACCAAGTTCGTTTCAATAAGATTTTGCTGAGTATGCAGGAGATCATCACCGATATTAGCAAAATGAAAGCTTTGGCCTTTTGTGTGAGCAAAGAACATGCACTGTACATGACAGAGCAACTCTTATTAAAAGGCGTTAAAGCGGATGTGTTGACCAGTGATAACAGCCACGAGCGACAACAAAAGCAGCAAGCGATTCGTTCTGGCAGCATTAACGTGCTTTGCGTGGTCGATATTTTCAACGAAGGTGTTGATATTCCGGAAGTGGATACCTTGCTGTTTTTACGGCCGACAGAAAGCTTAACTATTTTCTTGCAACAGCTTGGCCGTGGTTTGCGCTTAGCCGAAGGCAAAGAATGTTGTACCGTGCTGGATTTTGTTGGTAATTCACGTCCTGAATACGACTTTGCCAATAAATTTAGAGCCTTCGTCGGTAAAAGTCATCGCGCGATCAGTGATGAAATCAAGCAAGGCTTCCCTCATGCGCCACTCGGTTGTCGCATTGAGTTAAGCAAGCGCATGCAAGAAATGGTACTAAGCAATATTCGTCAAGCTTCATTAACGTTGAAGCGCATAGTCGCGATGATCCGCCAATATCCTCAGCATTCCACACTGCCGTTAACATTGTCGAATTTCTTATCTTTAAATCCTTACATCGACTTGAATGAGCTTTATAAGCGAGGGAGTTGGTCGCAGCTGGTTCAGCAAGCTAAAGATGAAATCAACGAAAAATCAGTTGAAGAAGAACTGTTGAAAATGCTTAGAAAGGCCATTCATAACCGAATTTTGACCTGTGATGATCATGCCTATTTGAGTTTCTTAAAACAGCTTTGCCAAAGTAACTTTGTTATTGAAGATGCTGACCATCGTTATGCCTTGATGTGCCATTACGATTTTTGGCAAAAAACAGGGCCAGAGTGCGGTTTTGATTCCATTGAACAGAGCTTAGCGAAACTGAATGCTTGCGAGTTAAAAGCAGAGTTACTGGATGTTGCGAATTGGCAACTCGCACAAACCAAGCATGAGCAACCAACAATGCAGGCTTTGCCAGAGGTTTCATTGAGGCTGCATGCACGTTATGCGCGTGAGCAAATATTGGTGGCATTTGGAGCGACCACTTTTGAGCGCCAACCTCCAGCACGCGAAGGTGTGTTTGTGCTGAAAGATCAAAATATTGAACTGATGTTTGTCACCTTGGACAAAAACGAAAAGCAATTTTCGCCAACCACCATGTATCACGATTACGCTATTAACGAACACCTCTTTCATTGGCAGTCGCAAAATAGTGCACGACCCGATAAGGGGCGTGGCTTGGAATACATCCAGCATCAAAAAATGGGCAAGCGACTGTTTTTATTTGTGCGTGAACAAAGCAAAGATGAATACGGCCGCACTATGGGTTTTGTTAATTATGGTGAAGTGGAGTATGTATCGCATACGGGGTCACAGCCGATGAGTATTACTTGGCAGTTAAAAGAGCCTATGCCCCACTTTATGTGGCAACAAGCCGCGAAGTTGGCAGTGGGCTAGTCAAGATGACGGTGGCATTAGGTGGGCAACGCGGCCGTGATAATGGCTACTTTGAACAATTTGAGCAAGGCACAGCGCAGCGGTATCACCTGCCGCAAAGCACGTTTTTGCAGAAATTTAAGCAGCATATTGCCGAGGAAATTCGCTATTTAGCGTTGGCGTCTACCTCAGACACTCAAAGTTCAACCAAGCAAATTGACAAACTTTGGCCGGTTAAACGAGTCACCGTGTTACCACGCTACGCCATTACCGAAGATCAAGCGGGTAAGAAGTCAGGTTCTGCTGATTTGTATTATTTATTTGAGTTAGGCAAACCACTGTCACTGCAAACGCCAGTGACCAACGTGCCACATCGCCCAATGAAAAACTCGATGAAACTCACCACCTTAACTCGCCTAGAGAGCGTCACTAAGTTTACCGAGGTTGAAAAAGTGTACGAAGCGGCAATGGTGTGATTGTAAAGTATAGATTTTCTAGACGGAAATAGAGTTATATTTAATATCAAAGGTAACCATTACAGACTAGTTGTAAAAGTCAGGTATCAAAATGGCATTGCTGTTATTGAGTGGGTTGGTACTCATGCTCAGTATGATAAGCAACGCTTTTAGGAGGGGAAGATGAGTCACATTAAATTAATCAAATCAGCACACGATCATGAGTCAGCATTGATTCGATTAATGTCATTAATGGACTTGGATCCGCAGCCAGGTTCAGCCGAATCTGATGAGATGGATGTATTGGCATTATTAATTGAAAAGTACGAAGAAGATCATTTTCCAATTAGTAAGCCTGATCCAATGGAAGCGATAAAATTTAGAATGGAGCAACAAGGTTTAAAAAATCGAGACCTTATTCCTTTTATTGGGTCCGCTCCAAAAGTTTCCGAGATATTGAATGGAACACGTAGCCTTAGCTTGAACATGATCCGAAAGCTAAGCAGTGGGTTGGGTATATCAGCTGATGTTTTGATTCAATTGCCAGAGCAAAAGCACGCAATTCAAAGAGAAGTAGATTGGCAAGCTTTCCCGATAGCTGAAATGCGAAAGCGTGGCTACTTTGATAGCTTCAATGGTTCATTACAAGAGTTAAAGAAATATGCGGCTGAGGCCTTGTCTGATTTTATCGGTTCCGTAAAATCAGGCTTTAATCTTCAACCTGCCTTGTTGAGAGCGTCTTCTCACCTTCGTACCAATGATAAGGAAACAGATCCTTATGCTCTGTGGGCGTGGCAAATTCGAGTATTGCAGAAGGCCGCTGAACAAAAATTACCCTGTCAATATCGCGTTGGTACTGTGAATTTGGAATGGATGCAGAACATTTCCAAGCTATCTTGGCTTGAGTCAGGCCCTTTACTCGCGATTGAGTTTCTAAATAAGTCAGGCATTCATGTAATCATTGAGCCTCATCTACCCAAAACGTATTTGGATGGTGCTGTGTGCATGGGCATTGATGGCAACCCGATTATAGCGCTGACGTTAAGGCACAATCGTCTCGATAGCTTTTGGTTTTCACTAATGCATGAAATGGCACATACCGTATTACACTTAGATGGTAATGAAAACTGGTACTTAGATGATTTAGATGCTCAGGGCGTTGATGACATTGAGAAACAGGCCGATGATATGGCTAGAGAGGCGTTGATACCACAGAGTATTTGGTGCAGAAGCAGTTTATCGAGCGCTGAAGAAGTCAGGGAGCTAGCAAAAGAGCTCCAAATATCACCTTGTATCGTGGCTGGACGAGTTTGTTTTGAGAGTGGTGATCATAAAAAGTTTGGTTCTTTATTCCGTGACAAGATTAGCGATTATTTTCAACGTTAAGCCATAAGCTCTTGAGTAATCCAGACATCATTCTCCGGCCCACAAAGGTGGTGCAGCAGCGCTAGGTTGATTTGGTGGCTGACCACTTTGCCGTTTCGTTTTTGGCTTTCTTTTCTTAAGCCACTCAGTAACAACCCCGTGCACGATTTGCCCATTTGCTCCGGCGAGCTGGGCAGGCAAAAGGCGCGGTTTTGCTGTTTGGGGTGCAAGGTAGCGCGCTTTCCTGTTTTAGATAAAGGTGTAACGCACCAAAAGATACAGGCGTTGGCCGGTGTATTTGCTTGCACTGTGTTGGTTTGAATCGTGCCATCCACATATGCCGGTAACAAATGTGCTGGTAACAAAACCAACCCGCCTTGCGCGTGGCCATCAACCTCAGGTAAAGGTAGCCAATACAGGTTTGGCCATTGCTCGGGGCTTTGCCATTTTTCTACGATCACTTGTAAGCCAATGCTATTTAGCCATTGGTGAATCGGGCAGCCTGGGTGCGCTTGTTTAACGCGCGGTAACTGGTAGATCAACCAGCGGGTTAAGCGTTCGGCCGCATTATCGCACTGGCTTAGTGCTGGGTAGAGGGTAAACGCGCCATGCCCCACCAATAAACCGACCACCTGCTGTATCCATTTTCTATCCCAATCGTTGTCACTTGCCCATAACACGTCACTTATCACCTTGTTGGTTTTTCATACCGTCTATTTTCAGTGGTCGGATGCAGACTCGGTGGTGAGATAGATGAAAGAAATGGCCATCAAACTAACCAGTCAAATCGGTTTATTATGATGACCTGTGCGCGGCTAACTGTTTGAAATATATCGTCCAATGTGGCTCTGTTTGGCGGCATTTGGCTAGTGCAAAAAATCGAGACGCCAAACAGTAAATGGTCTAATTTCCCTGTTTGGCGTTTCGATCCAAAAGCCAAACGGACAGTGGTTTTGGTGTATGGGGGTAAAGGCATGGGGAAGTGTGTGCCGGCTGTTGAAACTCATGGATTAGCAAATGACGCCTATGGGGGATTGCATCAGCGGATCAAAGTAAGTAATTGGGTTGGTTGATTTAGCTTAAAGCTGGGTGTGGTATTTTGTAAGCGAGCGATCACTAGGAAAAGCAATGGCTGGATAGTGACAAGGCGAAATGAGAACCGACGCGTACAGAAATGCAGAGGCGTCGGCCATATTGGCTTGAAGATTATGTTTAGTGACCTATTTTTGTCAATCAAAGCCCCAATTGCCCCATTTCTTGGGGCGGCTAAAATTCCTCTTATTCACCTTCTAAAGCTTGCTAAATCAATTGCTGTCCCATTGTCCCAGGTGCCCACGGTAAGTGAGCAAATGGGGGCTTGTTACTTTCTCGAATACGCTCTAATACTTCGCGCACATGTGTGGGGCGCACAGCTTGGATAGGAAGTTGACCAATCACTGGTGCAATCTCTTTGGTAAAAACACGTTTGGGTATATTGGGGTGCTTTAACCGGCGACTTAAGTCTTTGGCATACCAGTCTTGAAACAGCTGGCTGACATTTTGGATCTCTGGGATGGTTTCAATAGCGCGAATTGCTAATGGATCTTCACCTTGCTGAAGTTGTAGCTGCATTTTAGACGATTCTAGTCGAGCCTCTGCTAAGGTCATACTTGGATATTGACCGAGCGTGGCTTCTCGTCGTCCGTTTAGGCTGGTATACCTTAGCATCCAATACGGCATGCCAGATTTTCTTACGCAAAAATATAGGCCATTACCATCACTGTATTTTTTGTTTGCTGCTGCGGTGCGAGCATAAGATTGCACCTGAGTTGCGGTTAGTTTTGCCATCGTTTGTTACTCTATATTCCTAAGAAATCGTTAAAATTTGCTCACCATTGCCCACCACTGTTTGTTTATCGATTGGTTCGATAGTTGAGTGATTGAACAATCTGCAAGCAGCACGATAAGTGGGGATGGCATAAGGCGGTGGTGAGATAGAGGCAAAAATCTGCTCACCAGATACCTTGACTTTTTGCTTGTTGAGTCAAAATAACAGGGACTGCCCACCATTCTGCCCACCACTAAACAGGTAGTTGGTAACGGACATCTGCAAACCGATTTGGACGGAGAAAATAAAAAAGCCCTGTATTTACAAGGCTCTTCACCAGGAAATACAGGGCTTCTAATACATTCTTGGACGGGTAAAAAAACTATTCGATGTTCTGGATCTGTTCTCTCATTTGCTCAATCAAAACCTTCAGCTCCACGGCACTTTGTGTGGTTTCAACGACGATGGATTTAGACGATAGGGTGTTGGCTTCGCGGTTGAGTTCTTGCATGAGGAAGTCTAAACGACGGCCGATGGGGCCTTTTTGTTGCATTTGACGGCGGACTTCTTTGGTGTGGGTGGCGAGGCGATCCAGTTCTTCGGCCACGTCGGCTTTTTGTGCCAGCATGACGATTTCCGCTTCGACGCGCATGGGGTCGAGGTCGACTTTGGCGGCGGCGAGTTTGTCGAGTAGGTTTTGTTTTTGCGCGGCGATGATGTTGGGCAAGTTGGCTTGCACTTCTACGACGATAGCATCGATGGCGTCGAGGCGCTGTTCGATGATGTTTTTGAGCTCGGCGCCTTCGCGCAGACGAACTTGAATCAGCTCTTCAACGCCTTGGTTAAATAGCTCGACGACGGCTTTTTTCATCATGTCGAAGTCGGTGCCTTCTTCGCTCAAGATGCCAGGCCATTTTAGAATGTCGATCGGGTTGGCTGGGTCTAGGTCTTTGAACCAAACACCGAGCGAGTCGATGGCGTGGGCTAGGGCTTGGGCGTTGTCTGGGTTGATGTTTAGGCTGGTGGCGGCTTTGTCGACCGTTTGGAAGCGCAGCTGGCATTCGAGTTTGCCGCGGTTGAGCTTTTTGCGCAGTACGTCGCGGAAGGTGAATTCCAGCTCACGAAAGTTTTCAGGCAGGCGAAAGCTTGGCTCAAGGTAGCGCTGGTTTACGGAACGGATTTCCCAGCTGATGGTGCCCCAGTCAAATACGGCTTCTTGACGTGAAAAAGCGGTCATGCTTGCTGTCATGTTAAATACCTGAATAAAAATAAAGAGAAGATTGATCTAAAATAAGGGGCATATTGTAGCGCATCGTCAAGAGTTTCGCTGGGAAGGCGCGCAATTTTATGTGGGTTCGTTATAATTGCGGCTTTATATCGGTTCAATAATAGAGAGAACAAGTATGCGCCCAAGCGGAAGAGCAGTAGATCAGTTACGTCCCCTTAAAATCACTCGTAATTTTACCAAACACGCGGAAGGGTCCGTTCTTATTGAGTGTGGCGATACCAAGGTTATTTGTACGGCGACCGTTGTTTCAGGTGTGCCACGTTTTTTGAAAGGCAAAGGTCAAGGTTGGATCACAGCAGAATACGGCATGTTGCCACGCTCTACCGGTAGTCGTATGGATCGAGAGGCGGCTCGTGGTAAGCAAGGTGGCCGCACCGTTGAAATTCAGCGTTTGATCGGTCGCTCTTTGCGTGCCGCGGTGGATTTAAAAAAGCTGGGTGAAAACACCATTACCATTGACTGCGACGTGATTCAGGCCGACGGTGGCACACGCACCGCGTCGATCACCGGTGGGTTTGTGGCGTTAGCGGATGCGATGAACAAGCTGGTGGAAAGCAAAAAAATCAAAACGAACCCCATTGTGTCGCACATCGCGGCGATTTCTGTTGGTGTTTACAAAGGCGTGCCGGTATTGGATTTGGATTACCCAGAAGACTCGAATGCCGAAACAGACATGAACGTCATTATGAACGACAAGGGCGGTTTCATTGAGATTCAGGGCACCGCCGAAGGTGAAGCGTTCAGCGATGAAGACATGGCGGGCATGTTGGCCGTAGCGCGCAAAGGCATTGCCGAGATCTTGGAAGCGCAGCGTGTTGCGTTAGCCAGTTAAGCGTTTTGTGTTGAGACACGAATATCCTAATCCAGCTTCGGCTGGATTTTTTTGGCGTTAAATGTCAGTCATTGTGGGTGTTTTTGCGCCTCACAAAGCGCCCCAACTCTGCGACTATGTTTCCAACAATAAAAATAAGGAGACACACCGTGAGTCAATTGATAAAAATAAGCCTAGTCAGCGCGATGTTTGCCGCGAGCGTTCAGGTAACCACTGTGCAGGCGAATGAACCCGATGTCACGGGCACATGGCAGCTGCAAGATGCAGAGGGAGCACAAGCGACCCTTGATCAGGCGGTTGAAAATGTCGCACAAGAGATGAATTTCTTTATTCGTGCGTTAGCGCGTCCTGCACTCAAAAAACAAACACAGATTTGTACTCAGTGGCAATTAAGTAGACCAACGTCGCCGTTCCGGTGGCAATGTGATCGCCTTGAGGCGGATGTCATTTCATTGGATGCACAAAAGGTACTGCTGAAAACAGACGAAGAGGGCGTGGCAATTTTTGCTACTTATCAGCAAACGTCGGACTCCGTGGTGGTTATTTTAGAATCCGAGCGCGGCAAACGTACCAATACTTGGCAGCGTCTGGGTGAGAATGAATTGCGCTACACTGCCATGTTAGAGTCCGAAAAGCTACCGACACCGTTGACATGGACGCTGACCTATACAAAATAATGTGTCCAGCTCAGTGTGATAGGAACAGGAAACGAAAAAGAAAAAAGCGCGAATAGAGCCTGTCTATTCGCGCTTTTTTTGAGCTTTTTTATGAGCTCTTATTGAGCCTTTTTGATGATATTAACGCGTTACAGCACCCGTTGGAGCAAAGTTTGCGCCTTCAAGAGGGGAGTGGTTTTGAATGTATTCAACAAGCACATCGGCATCCACGTAACCTGAGTTTACGTAGTTTGGATGATCGACAATTTTAGGGTAACCATCACCACCGGAAGCGGTGTAGTTATTCATCGCGATACGGTACGTTTGCCCCGCGTTCAATGCCTTGCCGTTGACCATGATGTTAGTGGCTTTGTCACCCATCAGTGTCAGAGACACGCCACTAAACTGCGCAAAAGCGCCGGTACCGGCTTGTTTTGCGGCCGCCACAGACAGGTAATCGCTTAGTTCGTCCGCTGTGAAGTCTACATAAGACACCATGTTGGCGAAGGGCTGTACTTTTAATACGCTCTTATAGGTAACAATGCCTTGTTCTAGGTTGTCACGAATACCACCAGAGTTCATCACGCCAATGTCAGCGTTCACTTTTTGTTTCATTGCCAAAGCAATAAGGTTGCCCAGATTGGTTTCTTGATGACGAACAACGCTGCGGTCGCCCACAAAATCTGCATTGGAGAAGCCAATTTCTACGTTTAGCTCCGTTTGGCCTTTTTCTTGGAAAGGCGTCAACATGTCCAACATCATAGGGTCTTGGGCAATTTCTGCTTCAAGGAAGACACGCTCAGATTTCCCTTCTGCATTGGTGACTTTTTTCTTCAAGTTAACGGGAATAAGACGGTATTCAGACTCCACAATGGCGCCATTTTTATAGACAAAGTCTAAGCGACCCACGTATTTACCCCATTCGTGCGCTTGAAGAATCAAGGTGCCATTCTGTTCATCCGGTTCAAACAATGGGTTTTGTGAGTGACCGCCGACGACCACATCAATACCAGGAACCGCACGAGCTAAAGCAACGTCACCCGGTGCATTACCACCGTGGTTGCCGTCTTTATAATGGCCCATGTGCGTCACAGCGATCACCAAATCGGCTTTTTTGCGCAACTCAGGGATCAGCGTTTTAGCAACCGTGATGGGCGATTCAATGCGAATGCCTTCCAGGAACTCGGGGTTACCCAGTTTTGCCGTGTCGTCCGTGGTGAAACCCACAACAGCGACTTTTAGGTCATCCACTTGGAAAATGGTGTAGGCTTCAAACAAAGGCTTGCCGGTTTTTGCGTCTAAAATATTCGCGGAAAGGAAAGGAAAGCCCGCCCATTCTTTTTGTTTCTTCAAGACCGATAAAGGGTTGTCAAACTCATGATTACCCAGTGCCATGGCATCGTATTTCAGCATGTTCATGCCACGAAAATCGGGTTCAGCGTCTTGTAAATCGGATTCTGGAACGCCGGTGTTAATGTCACCACCGGACAGCAGGAGAGAGTTGCCGTTTTCTAATGCGACTTCTTCACGAATGTTATCGATGAGGGTTTTACGCGCGGCCATGCCGTATTCGCCATTGCTGTTTTGCCAAAAACGTCCGTGATGGTCGTTAGTGTGCAAAATAGTGACACGATATTCTTTGTCAGCTTGCCAATCTGGTTGTTGCGGTCCCATCACAGAGCAGGCGGTAATAGACAGCGCGACCCCGGTGACGGCAAAGTGAGTGATAAAGCGAGTGGATAATTTCATGACTTTGTTCCTTACATGATATTAGTCAGCACTAATGTTTAGAGAGAGGGTAACCACATGCCACTATGCTGTGGCTTATCTTAATGGCGCTGTTTGAAATGTATCTCATATTTGTGACAAGTTCGAGAGACAATGGCGTAATTTTGACCATTTGTGCAATATCAGGTTGTTTCCCTCTTGTAGGGAGCCTTGTGGGTAGCCGCTTTTGCTTCGTTATCAAGCAGTGCGTGTTTGCGTTCCAGTCCCCAACGATAGCCTCCGAGGTGACCATCATGGCGCCGTACTCGATGACAAGGAATGAGCACCGCGATGCGGTTTTTACCGCAGGCCGTGCCGACAGCACGCACCGCGTTAGGGCGATCAATTTGTGCGGCCAGTTCACCGTAACTGCACGTGTTGCCTTCAGGTATGTTCAATAAACACTGCCAAACGATGGCTTGAAATTCGGTGCCGCCAACGTCGAGTGGGATATCGGGACGAGGAGATCCGAGAGAAATGTGGTCGTTTAGTGCGTTTATCCAGTCGTTCAGCCTTGGTGAGGCTTGATGGCTTCCAAGCCTAAGCTCAGTGTCTGGGAACTCAAGGCTTAAGAGCGACACAAGGGCGATTTCGTCGTCACCGAATTGCACACAGCAAACGCCTTTGTCGGTCGTCGCCATGATCATCCAGCCCAGCGCGGTGACACGACAGGCGTAGTGAATCGGGTTTTGTTTGAGGTGCCCTTTGGCTTGATTCATAGTGAGGTCTCGATGTGGCGTTTGGATGTGATGGTAGCGATAAGGAGTACACGTTTTACACACTATATTTTTCTGCGTGTGTTTTAAACAAAAAAAACCTGTGAAAGAGACATCATCTCTGACACAGGCGCGCTGAACACAGCGAAACGATTACCAATGAAACCGGTTAGAGATCGAGGCGTTTGCCTGACGCTTGGTCGAATACAACCGCTTTGGAAGTATCAAACATCATTTTAATAATGGCGCCCGCTTTCGCTGGGTACATAGGGTTAGAGCGGCAGTTGATTTCGGCGTCGTTAACACGGGTTAAAATCATGGTGTCGGCGCCCATGGGCTCCGTGACTTCCACTTCCACGTCGGTCACTGTGACAAATGGCTGGCCTTCTTTGTGCGGCTGCGGTTCTGTGATCATTTCGGGGCGTAACCCCAACAGCACGGTTTTACCAACATAGCCTTTGAGTGCATCGGGTTTGGGAAATGGCAAGGCAACGGTCGTGCTGGTGGCTAATTCCAACATGGGGACACCGTCTTTTTCGATGACGTGCGTCGGAATAAAGTTCATCGCTGGTGAGCCCATAAACCCTGCGACAAACAAGTTAGCCGGATTGTCATAAATTTCTTGTGGTGAGCCAAGCTGTTGTACTTCGCCATCTTTCATCACCGCGATACGGTCGGCGAGTGTCATGGCTTCGATTTGATCGTGGGTGACATACACGATGGTTGTGCCGAGTTTTTGGTGCAATTTTTTGATCTCGGTACGCATTTCTACGCGCAGTTTTGCGTCTAAGTTAGACAATGGCTCATCGAACAAATAAAGCTGAGGACGACGAGCTAAAGCACGCCCCATGGCGACACGTTGGCGCTGTCCACCTGATAATTGCGCGGGTTTACGGTTTAATAAATGGTTAATTTGCAGCATCTCTGCCACGCGCTGTACTTCTACATCACGTTCAGCTTTAGGGACTTTGCGCATCTCCAAACCAAAAGAGATGTTCTGCTCAACGGTCATGTTTGGGTACAAAGCATAAGACTGGAACACCATTGCGATGTCACGATCTTTTGGGCTGGTGTGGGTTACGTCGTTATCGGCGATGAGAATACGGCCTTCGGTCACTTCTTCAAGGCCGGCAATGGAGTTCATCAACGTGGATTTACCACAACCGGACGGCCCTACCAAAATCAGGAATTCACCCGCTTTGATGGAAATATTAATGCCTTTTAAAATTTCTGTGTTGCCGTAGCTTTTTTTCACATTATCGATGACAAGGTTAGCCATGTTAGTACTCCAAATAAGGTCAAATGGCGTGGGCGGTGTCGTATAAAGGCCCACGCGTTGTGCTTGTTCGTATTGTGTTGGTTTGTGTGAAAAGGCCTAGCCTTTGACCGCACCCGCGGTTAAGCCGCGGACGAAATATTTACCGGCAAACACATACACAGCAAGGGTTGGTAAAGCGGCAATAATGGCCGCGGCCATGTCTACGTTGTACTCTTTACCGCCAAAGCTGGTGTTAACTAAGTTGTTCAAAGCAACGGTGACCGGCTGAGTATCAAAGCCAGAAAACGCCACGCCGAAAAGAAAGTCGTTCCAGATTTGCGTAAACTGCCAAATCACGGTTACCACGATGATCGGTGTCGATACGGGTAAAATAATACGATAGAAAATAGTGAAGAAACCGGCTCCATCAAGACGGGCCGCTTTGACTAATTCGCCCGGAATAGACTGGTAAAAGTTACGGAAGAACAAAGTCGTAAACGCCACCCCATACACCACGTGAACAAACACCAAGCCGGTTGTGGTATTCGCAATGCCTAACCAACCCAACGTACGTGCCATGGGCAACAAGATGACTTGGAAAGGAATGAAGCAACCAACTAACAGCGCTGCAAAAAACACATCGCTACCGCGAAACTTCCATAAAGAAATCACGTAACCATTGATCGCACCAAGCAGGGTCGAGATCGCCACCGCAGGCAACACAATTTGGAACGAGTTCATAAAGAAAGGCGAAATGCCGTCGCAGCTGCTGCCGGTACAGGCGCTTGACCAAGCCTTAGACCAAGAATCGAAATTCAATACCGCGGGCAAAGACAGCAAGGTGCCAGAGCGAATTTCTTCAACGTCTTTCAACGAGGTCAGCAACATAACGATAAAAGGCATCAAGTAAAACGCGGCAACGACTAACAGCACCGTGTATAAAGCGACACGTAAGGCTTTGTCCAGCCCAGAGGTTTTACGGCGTACCGTGTGATTACTCATGGCGTTCACCTCGCAGTTCTGAGTACAAATAAGGGATCAAGATCGCCAACACGCATCCCAACATAACCATCGCAGACGCGGAGCCTAGGCCGATTTGGCTACGGGTAAAGGTGTGTGCGTACATGAAGTTGGCGGGTAAGTCAGACGAGTACCCCGGCCCCCCGTTGGTGAGCGCGGCCACCAAGTCGAAGCTCTTAATCGCAATGTGCGACAAAATCACCAAGGCACTAAAAAAGACCGGTTTCAACGACGGTAAAATCACGCGGCGGTACGTCGTAAACGTACTCGCGCCATCGAGGTGAGCGGCTTTGATTAAATCACCATCCACACCGCGAAGACCCGCCAAGAACAACGCCATCACAAAGCCAGACGCCTGCCATACCGCGGCAATAACCAAACAGTACACCACCATGTCGGGGTTGATTAACCAGTCGAATTTGAAGTCCTCAAAGCCGAAATCGATCATCATTTTTTCCAGACCGTTGGTTGGGTTAAGCAACCATTTCCAAGCGGTACCTGTGACGATGAAAGAGATCGCCATGGGATAAAGATAAATGGTACGAATGGCGCCTTCGGCACGAATTTTTTGATCTAAAAAGATCGCCAAGGTCACACCAAGAAACAAGCAAATCAGAATAAACAAACCACCAAATACGCCTAAGTTGCCCAGCGCCACCATCCAGCGGTCGTTATTAAAGAGACGTTCGTATTGATCAAGGCCGACAAAATTGTACGACGGCAACATGCGTGAACCGGTAAACGACAAGACAGCGGTCCAGATCATGTAGCCATAAATACACACCACGGTCATGATAACGGTGGGCGCCATCACGATTTTTGGCATCCAATCGGCCAAGCTTAGGCGCGCAGGGCGTCCTGACTGAGTCGGTCCTGACCCAGAATGAGCGGCTTTCGTGTTCATAATAGAGGCTTCACTATTGAAGAGGAGGTGGCAGAAATAACGACAATAAAGAACACGACACCGTGCTTTTCGTTATTTTTGTCACATCCTCTAGGAAATATTAAGAGGAGGCTGGCCCGACGGCCAACCTCGTACGTTGACTGCAAACACCGTTTGCAGAGTCCGTTTTACATGCTTGCTTTTACCGCACGTGCTAGCTTGTCTACCGCTTCTTTTGATGTCATTGATTCATCGTTGAAGAAGTTCGTTACCACGTCATAAATAGCGCCTTGAACCATAGAGTTCACGGCCATGCCGTGCGCCATACTGGGTACTAATTGACCGGTTGTTGAGCTGGCTAGGAACGCATCCATAGAAGAATGAGCACAAGAGTCAAACTGGTCGCGAGGCATGTTCAAACGCGCTGGAATAGAGCCTTTGTTCAAGTTGAACGTTTCTTGGAACTTAGGTTCAAGGATCAAACGAGCCAAGTCTTTTTGCGCCGCTTGTTTGTCTTTGCCGTCCACTTTAAACATGGCAAGAGAGTCAATGTTGAATGTGAATGCACCGCTGGTACCTGGCGCTGGG
The DNA here is from genome assembly GCF_008122525.1 of Marinomonas sp. IMCC 4694. NCBI lineage: Bacteria > Pseudomonadati > Pseudomonadota > Gammaproteobacteria > Oceanospirillales > Oceanospirillaceae > Marinomonas > Marinomonas sp. IMCC 4694. The sequence goes on along the minus strand of NZ_VSRV01000001.1, from coordinate 3,392,470 downwards.
TAACAAACGTAATCCACACCGGCTTTTTTACCCGCCGCGGTAAACTCGCCTTTCGCCCAATCGCCCATGATCTGCATCGCGGCATCACCATTAATGACCATTGACGTTGCGATGTTCCAATCGCGACCAGAGAAACCTGGGTCAACGAATTCACGCATTTGTTTGAAGGTATCAAATACGTCAATCATGTCTTGGCTACGCAGTGTTTTATCAGATAAACCTAGGAAAGCACTGTTGTAGAAGGGGGCGCCTTTAGACAAAGCAATGGCTTCGAACAGTGTCGCGTCTTGCCATGCTTGGCCACCATGAGCCAAAGGTGTGAAACCCGCGGCTTTGATTTTTTTCGCTTCGGTAATAAACTGATCCCATGTGGTCGGGATAGAAGCGCCGGATTTACGGAAGACTTCTGGGTTCGCCCACAACCAGTTTACACGGTGAACGTTGACCGGTGCCGCTACGTAGCGACCATCATATTTCATAACTTCACTAACAACACCAGGAAGAATCACATCCCATTCGCCTGCTTTAGCCACATCATCAAGATTTGTTAGGAAGCCAAGCTCGCCCCATTCTTGAATGGTTGGGCCTTTGATTTGAGCCGCAGAAGGAGGGTTGCCAGCAATGGCGCGAGATTTCAGAACCGTCATGGCCGATTCACCGCCACCACCTGCCACGGCAAAATCTTTCCAAGTGTGACCGTCTTCGACCATCAAATCTTTTAAGACATTGATAGAAGCCGCTTCACCGCCGGATGTCCAGTAATGTAGCACTTCTACTTCCCCAGCCTGAGCGGTTGCGGCGGCTAAGGAAAGAGCGACTGTTGTTAAACCGAAAGCAATTTTTTTCATGATAGTAACCTTTGTTATTGTTATGTCGTCTGATCAAAAACAGCGTGTGTTTTGATACCGCGTTTTGTATATCGACGTTATGGTTCGACGATTTTTCATCGATTAACGTTCGATGAATAGAATCTAACAAAGGATGAGATGAAAGAGGGTAAAGAAGAGCAACCTATTGTAACAAAGTCTTGCAAGGTGACGATTTTGTAACAGCGACGCTTACACTTTTCTTGCACAAAAAGCCTATAAAAACAGGGTGTTTCAATGTCTTGGTAGCCATAATTTGGCTTCCAGCCCTTTTACGGCATGGTTGCTTAACGTTACTTCACCACCATGGGCTCGAGCAATATTACGGGCAATGCTCAGCCCTAACCCCATGCCGCCAGGATGACCGGAGTGATCGGGTGTCAAGCGTGTGTAGGGTTGAAAGACCTTGTCCATTTTGTCGACGGGTATCCCCGGGCCTTGGTCACAAATACGAATGCAGAGGTCATCTTCGTCGTCTTCTATGTAAACCGTTGCCGTTTTTCCATAGTACAAGGCGTTGTCGACGAGGTTGCCAAGGCAGCGTTTAATGGCTAGGGGTTTACCAATAAAAGGGTGCGCTAATTCGCCGACAACAGTAAGCGTGATGTCATGTAGGTTGGCGGTGGATTGCATGTCTTTGAGCATGCGAGAAATGTTCACTTCGATGCGATTTTCGTGAATATCGGTTTCTTTGACGCTTTGAAGAGCGCCTTTTACCAACATGTCTAAATCTTCTAAATCTCGAATCATGGCATCACGGGTGTCATCTTCGTCGAGCATTTCAGCCCGCAAGCGCAAGCGTGTTATGGGGGTTTTTAAATCGTGCGAGATGGACGCAAACAATCGTTCGCGATCATTCAAATAGCGCTGAATACGTCGCTGCATGTCGTTAAAGGCTTTGGCGGTATTGCGTACCTCTATGCTGCCGACTTCTTTTATGGGTTGCCAGTCGCCTTGCCCAAAGCGCTCAGCAGCGCGGGCCAAGGTCGCCAGTGGTCGAGTCATGCGCCTGAGGATAAAAATACTCAATAACAGTACAGTGACGACTGACATCGCCATAGAAAACAAGCGTTCACCACTGAGCGCCGAGGTGCCGTCTAAAAAATACGGGTCAGGCATTAAGCTGGCTAAATACAGCCAGTCTTTCTCATTGATGGGGATTTGAATCACGATGATCGGCGGTGTGAGCGGTTTGACTAATAAACTGTGATGGCCCCAGCGTTCTGGCAGATCGACCAGTCGGGTTTGATTATTGATGACGTGCAAGTCGTCTGGGCTGGAGAAATCGATTTTGGCATTAAGAATGCCCAGTTGTTTAATCAGCGTAGATCGCACTTCGTTTTTAACAATGTCTTTAAGTGGCGAATCTGGAATGGTATTAATGTGAATTTCTTCTTTGTTCAACGTCACAAAAAATCGTGTGCCGCCCATGTCCTGCAGTTGATCGATCACAATATGACGGTAATTGGTTGGCAGGGATTTGAAATAACTGACCGTCGCGGCGATACGAAACGCCATGTGTTTAGACACTTCAAGGACGTTTTTTTCGGTATCGGATTCGAGCTGACGTAACCAAATAGACGAACTGATGAACTGCGCACTGGCCACGCCCAGTGCCATGATGATTAAGATTTGCCCCGTCAATGACTGAGACCAGCGCTTAAGACGTGAGTGCAGACCCATGGGCGAGCTATTAGGCATGGTTAATCACATCGACGTTGGCGGTTAAAATATACCCTTTGCCGCGCACGGTTTTGATTAATTGCGGTTGTCTGGCGTCTTCGCCTAAACGTTGGCGCAATCGACTGACATGCACATCAATAAAACGATCCAAGGGCGCGCTGTCTCGTCCGCGGGTGTTTTCAGCGATGTGTTCACGGGTTAATACGGCGCCCGGGTGCGCGAGAAAAAGCATTAATAAGCTGTAATCGGCGCCAGATAAGGCTTCTTTTTCGTCGTTAAAATGCAACTCCCGCGAGAGCGTGTCGAGTGTAAATTGGGCAAACCGATAGAATCGATTGGTCACCGGTGGCGTGATGTCTACCACGTCGGTGTGGTCCATGCGCCGTAAAATGGCTTTTATCCGAGCCAGCAATTCACGCGGATTAAAGGGTTTGGCCAAATAGTCATCGGCCCCAATTTCTAACCCAATAATACGGTCCATCTCGTCTGAGTTAGCGGTCAGCATAATCACTGGCACTTGCGATTGAGTCCGCAAAGAACGGCATACTGCAAAACCATCTTGCCCTGGCAGCATGATGTCTAAAATCACCAAATCAATGTGTTGCTCTGCTTTAAAGTTCGCCAAGAAGGCTTCGCCCGACTCGGCGGTGAATACCGTAAACTGATGTTTTTCTAAGTAGACTTTGAGTAAGGTGCGAATCTCGTCGTCATCGTCTACTACATAGATGGTTTTAGCGTGGGTCATTGGTGGCTCAGTGTGTGGTGTCTTATTATTGTCATTGTGGTTGCATGACTTTCGAGTCTAACAAGAAACGGACAGTGAACCAATTGCCCACGATGCCCTTATGTAACCTATGTTGCGCTTAAAAAGCCCAAAGCGTTAAATAAATTAAATTGATTTAATCGGCCATGCCCTGCATAATTTTTAGTCTAATCGTATTTATACCGTCGTAGCAACAGCCTACGTATCACAAGAGAGTAAAACAATGACAACAAAAGTAATGGCGTTTGGCGAAGCCTTAATCGATTTTCTTTCTAATGGCGCGACGAAAGCCGGCGAGCTGGAATCGTTTACCAAGTTTCCTGGTGGCGCACCGGCCAATGTCGCGGTGGCGGTGGCCCGTTTGGGTGGGAATAGTCATTTTGTAGGACAAGTTGGCGACGATGCGTTTGGTCATTTCTTGAAAACCTCTCTGGACGACTACGGCGTGAACACCACCAACATGCTGATGACTAAAGAGGCGAAAACGGCCTTGGCGTTTGTCAGCTTGGATCAAACCGGTGAGCGTAGCTTCGAATTTTATCGCAGTCCTTCTGCAGACATCCTGTTTCGTGAAAGCGATTTTGACGCCTCTTGGTTCGCCGACGGCCAAGGGGTTTTTCATACCTGTTCGAATACCTTGACGGACGCCGAGATCACCAAAGCCACTTTGGCAGGCGTTAGCATGGCGCGTGCGGCGAACTGGATTGTCAGCATCGATGTGAATTTGCGGATGAACTTGTGGCCAAATGGTCAGGTAGACACGCAACGCGTGATTGATTGGATGCAAAGTGGCGATGTGGTCAAAGCCAGCTTAGAAGAGCTTGCCGTAATGGCGGCCGATCCTTTTGCTTTGATCAATGACAGCTTAGCGGCGGGCGTGCGCTTGTTTGTGTTAACTGATGGCGCCAACCCCATTCGTTTTTACACCGCACAACATGGCGAGCATCAGGTTATGACGCCAAAGGTAGAGGTAAAAGACACCACCGCTGCAGGCGATGCGTTTGTCGGTGGTTTGCTCTACAAATTGGCTGAATTGGGTGGCGACCGAGTGTCATTGGCCGCTTTATCACCGGTCCAGTTGGTGGATATCGTGCGCTTTGCTGCGGCCTGCGGTGCCGACTCGGTCACCAAGTTGGGTGCGTACCCTTCTTTGCCTTCTTTGGCCGAAGCCGAGGCTCAACTTAATCGTTTTTAGTCACAGGATTCAGAATTTTCCTGACATTTTTGACGAAAAAAAAGCGTGGAGATCCACGCTTTTTTTTGTTTCACAGTGGTTTTTTAGTATAACGAGTGGTGACTGCTAAGATAGGAGGTGGGGTAATTAAGTCAATATTAAGGACGAATTCTGCTTGAAGCATGAGAGGGGTTTGTTAATAATCGAGATTCTTCTTAATCCTTATAGAAGCCGATTCTCTGCTATATCCCAGCCGTCATCTGTTTCTGTATTGTGCGATCTTGTCTCATTTTAGATGGAGAGTAGGTTGATACCTCTCCTGATGTATTTTTTTGGAGAGTCCGATGACAACCAATTTGAACTGGTGGAAAGGTGGGATTATTTATCAAATTTACCCACGTAGTTTTATGGATGCAAGTGGCAATGGTGTGGGGGATTTAGCCGGTATTACCGGTAAACTCGATTATGTGGCGTCGTTGGGTGTCGATGCGATTTGGCTCTCGCCTATTTTTACGTCGCCAATGAAAGATTTTGGTTACGATGTGTCGGATTATTGCGATATTGACCCCATGTTCGGCACGTTAGCGGATTTTAAAACCTTGGTCGATCGCTCCCATCAATTGGGCTTAAAAGTGATGATTGATCAAGTGATTAGCCATTCAGCGGACGTACACCCTTGGTTTGAAGAAAGCCGTCAAGATAAAACCAACCCAAAAGCGGATTGGTATGTGTGGTCAGATCCTAAGCCCGATGGCTCACCGCCTAACAACTGGTTGTCGATTTTTGGGGGCAGCGCCTGGAAATGGGACAGCCGTCGTTTGCAGTATTACTTGCACAATTTCTTAGAGTCTCAGCCGGATTTTAATTTCCATCATCCAGAAGTCCGCCAAGCGCATTTGGACAACATGCGCTTTTGGCTAGAGCTTGGCGTAGATGGTTTCCGCTTGGATACGGTGAACTTTTATTTCCACAGTGAAGGCCTAGAAGACAACCCTCCTGTGCCGGTTGGTGAGCCCAAAACCATGGGTGCGCCCCACGACAACCCGTACACCTATCAGCGTCACGTGTACGATTTGAGCCGTCCTGAGAACTTGGACTTCTTGAAAGACCTGCGTGTGATGATGGACGAATACCCAGGCAGCACCATGGTGGGCGAAATCGGCGACGACTTTCCATTAAAACGTATGGCGGAATACACCTCCGGCGGCGATAAGTTGCACATGGCCTACACCTTCGATTTCTTGAACACGCCACACTCCCCAGAATACATCCGTAAAACGTTAGCCGACATGAACAACATTGTGGGCGACGGTTGGCCTTGTTGGGCATTGTCGAACCATGATGTGGTGCGTTCGCGCACTCGCTGGGGGGCACAAGAAGACGCTAAAGCGTATCCATTGATTGCGATGGCGCTGATCTTATCGTTGCGTGGCAGTGTGTGCTTGTATCAAGGGGAAGAACTGGGTTTACCAGAAGCGGATGTGCCTTTTGAGCGCATTCAAGATCCTTACGGTATACCGCTTTGGCCGGTATTCAAAGGCCGCGACGGCTGTCGTACGCCGATGGTGTGGGATGCCTCACCACTGGGCGGATTTTCAACCGTAGAGCCGTGGTTGCCTGTTGATCCAGCGCATTTGCCTTTGAGTGTGGCCGCGCAGGAAGCCGATCCTGATTCCCTGCTGCATAAAGTGCGTCAGCTTATTCACTGGCGTCAGCAGCAGCCGGCGTTGGTAAATGGTGAGCTGTCTCAGGTGGACGTTGGTAATGATCAACTGATTGCCTTGGTACGTGAGTACGAAGGGGAGAGCATGTTAGTGGTGTTGAACATGACCCACCTTGAGCAGCAGGGTCGAGTTATTCAGGGCATAGAAGAAGCGTTGGTTGGACATGGTTTTGCGTCCACTTTAGAGGCCGATACTGTGACATTGCCCGCGTATCAAGGTTTTTTTGCTAAGCTGTCCTAAGCTGTCCTAAGCAGTAGAACGTTTATTGTGCTTTTGCTACTCTAAGCCGATTTGCGTTTTACGTAAGTCGGCTTGTTTCGTTTTAGACTAAATCGAATTGGATTATGAGTCGTTAGTATGACAAAAAATATAAAAAAACTGACGTTAAAAGATGTGGCGAATCGATTGGATGTTTCCACAGCGACGATTTCGAATGCGTTTAATCGCCCCGATCAACTGTCGGCTAATTTACGTGACAACATTCTCACTGAATGTGAGAAAATGGGGTATTTTGGCCCAAACGCCGCGGCGCGGAGCCTGCGTACTGGCCGCACCGGCATCGTCGGGATTGTGTTGTCCGATGACTTAAGTTATAGCTTAACCGATCCGGTGGCAAACCAGTTTTTAACGGGTATGGCCGAAGTGTTCGAGGCGCATGAATACAACATGTTGCTGTTGTCTTCGGATGAGGTTGAGCAAGACGCTCAAAGCCGAATGCAATCGTCTATGGTGGATGGCTTTATTGTATATGGCCACAAACCACAACAATGCATCAATGCTCCCTGGCTGATGCCCAATAAAAACATCATCACGGTGGACAGTTTTATTCCTGGCACCACATCGGTGAACATCGAAAACCACAGCGGTGCGTACAAAATTGCTCATCATGCGTTACAGCATAACCCGGAGTCTGTGGCGATTTTAGGTTTGAGCCTATTAGCAACCGACCGAGTGTGCCGTGTCCGAGAAGGGGAGTTGTTTGATCGCGCCGCGTCCATTTCCATTCAGCGGTTGTACGGGTATTTTGAAGCATTAGCAGAACGCAACCTTACGGTAACGTCGGAAAATATCTGGAACATTCCCGAAAACAATCATGTATTGGCCTATCAAGCCGCGCGTGAAGCCTTGAGTATGGCGAATCGTCCACAGCTGTTACTGTGTATGAGCGATTGTATTGCGATTGCGTCAGTGCAAGCCGCTTTGCACATGGGCTTACAGGTTCCTGAAGATCTGCATGTGGTGGGGTTTGATGGCATTGCGCAAAGCGCCAATATTCACCCATCGATCACTACCATTCATCAACATACCACGGAAAAAGGCCGTGTGGCGGCAGAAGTCTTTTTAGGGCTTCGAGAAGCCAAAAATGTGATATTGGAAACCGAATTAATCGTAAGAGAAAGTTGCCCAGACGTTTTGTAGCGTCTCGGCGTTACGTCGCAAGTTCTGCGCGTCATGGACAGGAATGCGATACCAATATAAGACGCATACCGCTATAGCCAATAGCTGGCGATGTCGGCGTTTGGGTCCATATGGTACGCAATTTGTGCTTGTAACAACTCTGCCGAAGACAGCGCATCGGTCAGCGCGTGGTGCGCTTTGTACCGTGGCAACTTATAACGCTGACGACACGCGTCTAAGCGCAACGAAGGTCGTTTGCCAAAGCGTTGCCACCAAGGCTTAAACGTGACCTGCCTCTCGATGTTCATGGTGTCGAGTACCGGAAAATACAGCGGGTAGCCGTATATTTTAAGGGACGCTTCCAGTAAAAATTGACGTTCAATCGCGACACAATGCACCACGATTACTTTGTGCGTTAGTGCGCTCAAAATCTCGTCTAGGATGGCCTCTAGCCTAGGCGCTTCGGCGAGTTCGGTGTGAGTGATTTCGTGAATGGTAACCGATTCTGCGTTAAGCGAGCGCTCGGGTTTGGCCATCCAATAGCGTGCGCCTTTGCAGCGAATGATTTTATGGTCGAATGGGATCAGCCCCAAGCTGATGATTTCATCTGTGCTCGGGTTAAGCCCGGTTGTTTCCAAATCCAACGCCAGTAGAGGTGTGTCTTTGAGTAACTGTTGCGGCGCAATAATACCGGCTTGATAGAAGCGTTTTAAAGGGCCCTCTGGCGCTTCTTCGGCCCATTCTGCGTACATGGCTTGCCAGTCTTGACGTTTTGCTTGCGGGATTTTTTTGACGAAGGATTGGCTCATGTTAGCTGCGTTTCCCTGCGTAGCGGAACTTTATAAATTCTTGTTGGCGCGAGACAATGTGAAACGCGTCTCGTAGATTGCGCTTTTCAAGTGACGAGAGATTCTCAGGGTTAACGTGGTTATTCGGTTCTTCACCGGCTTCAATTTGGTCTTTTTGGTTTTGAATCCGAATCATACCAATCATTTCTAAGGCTAACGCCAAATCTTTTGCTCGGCCATCGGGTAACAGCCCCGCCGCCTCTATGTCAGCGATACGCTCTAACGTGTTGAGTTTTTCACTGCCACAAGCGAGGGCGTGAACGCGAACAATGTCGATAATTGGCGCGATGCCTCTTTCTTTTAGGTTAAAGGTGCGCGATTGTTCACCTTCGCCATCGAGCACAAATTGACGAAAAAATCCTAACGGCGGTTTGCGCTGATTGGCGTTGCGCGCCATAAAGGTTAAAAAGCCAGAATGCTGTTGGGCTTGCTGGCGGATGTGCTGGTTGAGCTGTTTGGCCAAGGTTTTGTCGCCGTACACACCGCGCAGATCAAAGAAGATAGAAAGGCGCAATAACGCCTCGGCTTTGGGTTGTTGTATCCATCCACTGAAATTGTTTTTCCACACGCTGAGCGGCTGACGCCACCGAGGGTTGGAAGCCATAATGTCGCCAGAACACAGATCATAACCACACTGATCAAGACGTTTGCAGACCCAATCTGTTAAGGTCTCGAAGTAGTCGCCGTGTTGTTTTTTATTGTACAAATCGCTGATGACGAGCGCATTATCCTGGTCAGTTTTAATGGTTTGCTCTTCACGTGCCTGCGAGCCCAAGGCGATAAAGCAATAGGGCACCGGCGGTGGGCCGTATTTTTCCTCGGCGAGTTGCAATAAGCGTTTTACAAACGCGGTGCCTATGTGCGACATCGCGTTGCCGATCATTTGCGTATTGGCGTCGGCAACCACCAGCTGGGTGAAGGTGTGGGTCATTTTTCGGCTGATGCTTTGTAAGCCTTCGATGCTGGTTTGCTTGTAAATGTCGCTGATCAGATAGACACTACCATGGCTTTCTTTTTGGATAATATCACCGGTGCTGACAACCCCAATAGGGCGTCCATTTTTGACAATGGGAATGTGGTGAACGTTACGCTCCATCATTTTTAACACAGCTTCAGAGGCATAGTCACCACTGTCCATTACGATAGGATCGCGGGTCATTATGTCTGAAATTGGCGTGCTGTACGCAAGGCCTTCTGCAACAGCGCGAGTTCGCAAGTCTCGGTCGGTAACTATGCCAATAAGCTCGTCGTTTTCGGTAATGAGCAGGCTAGAAACTCTATGTTCGGCCATGATTTTCGCCGCGCTCAGAATACTGGAGTGACTATCCGCGCTAATAGGGGGGCGTCTTAATAAACTGATGACGGGGCAAGTCATTAAAGACACGTCTGAATTTTGCGATTCCATCGCAATACGCAAACGGACCTCACGCGCTAGTTCAAAAAAGTCTGAGAAAATATCATTTTCTTCGTACAATTTAATAAACCATCGAGCGGGAATGCAATAGAGTAAACTGTCTTCGATGGTACGCATTGACTGCGAGGATTTCCCCCCTCGTAAGAGAGAGTAATACCCAAATAACTCCCCTTCGTTCATGCGTCGAATTAACTTTTTTTCTTTACTGAGTACTTCAAGCGCACCGCTACGAATAAAATACAACGTGCTGTTCGGTGCGCTAGGCGCAATCACCCACTCACCGGTACGTACGTAGCGTATTTCTATTTCTTTTGCCATGTCATTGAGCTGTGGGTCATCAGCAATTTCATTGAACGGGGCATGTTGACAAAGTGCTTCGAGTATTTCGGTTAATTCGACGTCCATCATAGAGACCTGTTGAGTTGAAGCGGTTATTGAATCAAGGGCGATGCGATGGTCACTGCTCCTATAATAAGAAACAGCGCACACGCCAGTTGACGAGTACGATTCGCGTTTATTTTGTCCATAATCCAGTGGCCAGCGAACACAACAGGCACATTGGCCAACATCATTCCAAGCGTTGAGCCTATTAAAACTAGCCAAACACCGCCGTAATGGGCGCCCAGTAACACCGTCGCGATTTGCGTTTTATCGCCTATTTCAGCAAGAAAAAACAACACAAAAGTGGCGCCAAATGCACCGTATTTTAACAAGGCATGGTCATCGCTGTCGTCTTTGTCTGGTATTAACAGCCAGAGACCCACTGCGATAAAGCTCAAACCCACAACCCAACTGAGGGCGCTCTTGGGTATCCATTGGGCTATTTCTACGCCTAACCAGGCCGATAAGGCATGATTGAGCAGGGTCGCCAGCAAAATGCCCAGTACAATTGACATTTTTGACGCAAAACGAGTGGCCAGAAAGAGGGCCAGAAGTTGAGTTTTGTCGCCCATTTCGGCCAGAGCAACCGTAGAGACAGAGGTAAGAAAGGCATCCATTATGTGATAAGTCCTAGGTGGGCGATAAACAAAAGACAAAAACCTGAGCCCACCTGAGCCAAGTCATTGCCTTAAGTCTCATCAATCCCAACGATATCAATCGCATTAGGATTTCTTTGCCACGAGCATGAGGCCAAATTATGTTGACAAAGAATCTTTGCAGCAAGTTAGTTGTCAGTGCAAAGAAGATTACTCCCCTAAGAGTCCGCTGATCATAAAATATCGATGGATAAAAAACAACGCGAATGACGTAAGTCATGCGCGCTGTTTTCTGTCTTTCTTTTGGCTGTGACCTTATTGTTTACTTATACAAGTGGATATCGCTGTTTAAGCCCTTCCATAAGCTAATACACATGATGAGCATCAATACGGTGAAGGGCAAGCCAATGGTAATGGCAGCGGCTTGGATCGCGCCTAAGGCTTCTGAGCCACCCCCAACAAGCAAAGCAACAGCAATAATGCCTTCCAGAACCGCCCAGAACACGCGTTGAATCATGGGGGCGTCGGTTTTACCGCCGGCCGTAATACCATCGATAACCAAGGAGCCGGAGTCAGAAGAGGTGACAAAGAACACCAAAACCAGCACGATACCGATAAATGACGTAATAGACGTCAGAGGCAAACTAGCAAACATTTGGAACATCGCAAGTGACGAGTCGGTAATACCATTCGCAAGCGCTCCAACGCCATTTTCGACTTGATCAAGCGCAGAGCCACCAAAAATAGACATCCAAACCAAAGAGACCACAGTAGGAACCAATAAAACGGCAACAACAAATTCACGGACCGTACGACCACGAGAAACGCGGGCGATAAACATGCCGACAAATGGAGACCAAGAAATCCACCAAGCCCAGTAAAAAACGGTCCAGCCGTGATAGAAGGTTTCATCCTCACGACCAATCCAATTACTTAACGGAATGATATTTTCGATGTAACCTAACAAGAATGAACCCATCGCAACGAAAATGGCGCCGGTATTGCCTACGATCACAATAAACAAAGCCAGCCCTGCTGCAATGATCATATTGACGTTAGAAAGTAACTTTACACCGCCTTCTAAGCCACGCGCTACGGATACAATAGCGACAGCCGTCACCACAAAAATCACAATAATCTGTGTCGTTAACGTATTGGGAATACCAAATAAGAAATTAAGACCGCTGGTGGCCTGTTGAGCGCCAAAACCAAGGGACGTTGCCAAACCAAAAATAGTGGCAATGACGGAAATAACATCAATAACGTGGCCAATGGTCCCCCACACTTTTTCACCAAACAAAGGATAAAAAGCAGAGCGGACGGTCAGAGGTAAGCCTTTATTGTAAGCAAAGAAAGCAAGGGACAATCCAACCACCGCATAAATAGCCCAAGGGTGCAGGCCCCAATGGAACATGGTCGCGCCCATCGCCGCGTTTTTGGCTTCTGGCGTATTCGCCACCACATCTAATGGCGTACCGTACCAGCCAGTATAATAAGCGACCGGCTCTGCCACACTCCAAAACATCAGGCCGATCCCCATACCGGCAGCAAACAGCATAGAAAACCATGTGATGGTTGAATGCTCTGCTTTGGCTTCTGTGCCACCTAAGCGGATTTTTCCGAGCGGGAGGAGGATCAACAGCAAACAAAAGAGTACAAAGATATTGCCGGATATCATGAAGAACCAATCAAAATTATTGATGGACCAATTCTTAGCGCTGGATAAAATAGTACTGGCATCGCTAGGGAATAAAATACTGCCAATGATAAACGCAAAAATGATCAATGCGCTGGTACTAAACACCGGATTTAATACGTCTAGGCCAAGAAACTGAACGTTATCTTGTCCCACCCTGTACGACGTGTTGTATTCAGCCCGACCTTTGTCGGGTGTTTTATTACTCATAAATATACTCCTGAATTAGTGAAAACTTTTCCCAAGACTTCTGTTTTATGGCCTAAAAATAGAAATCCCTCTGTAAACAAAACAATGTTCAAACAAAAATTAACGCGAGCGTTTTTTACACAATTCCACCGCTTAACCCTAAAATAATTCACATCATTGAATTGTTCTTAATACGACGCATTGTGTTCCATTTTCACAATTTGTTCATAATCTCGAACAGAAAAGACGTTTTTAAATGATGGTCTATCGACGAAAGGGCTTTGCTATTAGAAAAAGAAAAAAAGCGTCTTAAGCTCTTTAAGTGATTGAATTATAATAAAAAACATATTTTTCATATTGAAACAGGATGATTTTATCTTGCTTGCGAGCGTGAGAGTCGCTGAATAAAAATAAGAAAGGCCATCTCAGATGGCCTTTCTTACTCATTACAAGGTAAGGGTTACATCAATATCATTAGATGTCAAATCATAGTGAGTCGCGTTGGTCGTTTACGGTAGGAAAAGCTCTAGCAATTCATTGAGGAATAATTTGCCTTTCTCGGTGGTTTTTACCCGTTTACTCTGCCACTCACCGGCATCTAACAAGCCTTGCTTTAAGCCTAATTCACAGGCTTTGATCAGCGTAGCGGGCACTTTTTGGTAGGTAAAGCGTTCATAATCGGCTAAATCGAAGGTTTCGAATAAGCGCAAACGGTTCATCATGAATTCCAGCGGCAAGTCTTCTTCTGCGATCGCGTCTTTTATGACTAAGGCTTCGGGCAAATTATTTAGGTAATGGCTGGGATGACGAGTCTTTCGTGTACGAAATATTTGCCCATCCGCTAACGTGACTTTACCGTGGGCACCGGCGCCAATACCGAGGTAATCGCCAAAGCGCCAATAATTAAGGTTATGCGCGGCGCGTCGACCGTCTTTTGCATTGGCCGACACTTCGTATTGTGCATAACCTTGCTCAGTTAAAAGTGCTTGGCCAGCGTCTTGAATGCCCCATAAGGTGTTGTCTTCGGGCAACGTGGGCGGACGACGATAAAACTCTGTGTTGGGTTCTATGGTTAATTGATACCAAGACAAGTGCTCTGGGTCTAAATCCATGGCGATTTGCAGGTCTTCCATGGCCATAGCTTGGCTTTGCTCGGGCAGGCCGTGCATCAAATCGAGGTTAATATTGTCGAATCCGGCGGCTCTGGACTTATCCACAGCGTGGATGGCTTCGTCGCGGTTGTGGATTCTTCCTAGGGTTTTCAACAGGTTTGGCTGGAAACTCTGGATGCCGATGGATAACCGATTGATGCCCGCTTGGCGAAAATGGCGGAATTTTTCTTGCTCGAAGGTGCCTGGGTTGGCTTCCATGGTGATTTCAGCGCCTTCGACCCAGGTGAGCTTCTCGCGTAAGGCGTCCATGAGGCGATAGTAAAAATCTTCGCTCATTAGGCTGGGTGTGCCGCCGCCGATGAAGGCGGTTTGAATCGGACGACCGGCCACATAGGGCAAATCCGCGTCTAAATCCGCTAATAGTTGCGCTAAATAGGCGTCTTCAGGCAGTTGGTCATTTTGTTCGAAACGATCCGCTTGGTGCGAGTTGAAATCACAATAAGGGCATTTACGCACACACCACGGCAAGTGAATGTACAAACTCAGCGGTGGCAATAGCGTGCTCACGAACGCGGGCCTGTTGTTTGTTCAAAACCTGTTGCTTGCTCAAAAGAAGCAAGCAGTTGTTGCAGCGCTTGGGCGCGATGGCTGATTTGATTTTTAATGTCTTTCGGTAAGCTGGCGGCACTGCAGCCGTGTTCGGGCACGAAAAAAATCGGGTCGTAACCAAAGCCTTCTTGGCCTTGCGCAGACGTTAGAATTCGGCCTTCCCACACGCCATGAAACACCTGCGGCGTGGGGTCGTTTTGGTGGCGCATATACGCCAATACACAATGAAAACGCGCGGTGCGTTTTTGCTCTGGTACGCCATCGAGTTTTTTCAACAATAGGGCATTGTTCGCCTCGTTATTGCCGTGCTCGCCAGCAAAACGAGCCGAGTAAATGCCCGGCGCGCCGTCTAAATAATCCACTTCGATGCCGGAGTCGTCGGCAAGGGCAGGCAGGCCAGTATGCGCACAGGCATGACGGGCTTTTAAAATGGCGTTTTCGATGAAACTCAAGCCCGTTTCTTCGGCTTCTTCAAAATCAAACTCGCCTTGGGGTTTGACGGTAATGCCGATGTCGGCGAGTAACGCATTGAATTCTTTGATTTTACCGGCGTTGTTGCTGGCTAGTACTAGGGTGCGTGGCATCCTGTTGTCCTCGGTGGTAAGGGCTTATCGGCTAATGTGAAAAATGGCCGTTTCGCTGAACAAGTTGGGCATGGAACGAATCCACCAATGGTCTTTGAGTTGCCCATCGACCGCGGCCCAGCGCAACACCTTGATGTCTTTTTCATGGCACAAGCGTTCAAAATCTTGAAAGGTAAAAAAGTGAATGTTCGGCGTGTCGTACCAGTTGTAGGGCAAAAAGTCCGACACCGGCATGCGGCCTTTTAACGCCAAGTGCATGCGGCTGCGCCAATGACCAAAGTTAGGAAAGGTAATAATGCACTCTTTGCCGATGCGCAGCATTTCGTCGATCAATAAGTCGGGTCGACGAAATTGCTGTAAAGCGTGGGTCATCAAGACGAGGTCAAAGCTTTGGTCATCAAAGTTCTGTAGGCCTTCGTCGATGTTTTGTTCGAGAACCGGAATGCCTTTTTCCAGACAGGTGTTTAGATCTTCATGGCCGATTTCTAAGCCGTAGCCATTGACCTGTTTGTTTTGAATCAGGTGATGCAGCAATTCTCCGGGACCACAGGCCAAATCCAGCACGCGAATATTGGGTTTAACCCATTCATCGATGATTTCTAAATCAGAGCGCATGGTTTTTCTCCAGGATGTGCTGCTTACTAATGCGAGTCAAAAAGGTGTTCAGTACCGTCATGTAGCGAGGAATCGGAAACAGAAATGCGTCATGGCCTTCCGTCGCTTCGATTTTCGCGTAGCTCACTTGTTTGCCCGCTTTGACCAAAGCATCGACGATTTCTTCGCTGCGTTCAGGAGAAAAACGCCAATCGGTAGTGAAAGACACCAGTAAAAATTCGCATTGGGCCTTACTCAGCGCCACCGAGAGGTCGCCATCGGTGCGCGCGGCGGGGTCAAAATAATCCAACGCTTTGGTCATCAGCATGTAGGTGTTGGCGTCGAAGCGTTTGGTGAAGGCTTCGCCTTGGTAGCGCAGATAACTCTCGACTTCAAACTCCACCCCGTAATGGTACTGGTAGGTGTCATGACGCATTTGGCGGCCAAACTTGGCGCCCATGGCGTCGTCGGATAAATAGGTAATGTGGCCGAGCATGCGTGCCAAGCCAAGACCATTGGTGGGTACCGAGTCATGATCCAAGTATTGCCCATCGAAGAAGTCTGGATCACGACGAATGGACTGACGTGCCACTTCGTTAAAGGCAATATTTTGGGTCGATAATTTGGGCGCCGAGGCCACAATGACCGCCGCTTTTAAGCGGGTTGGAAAGCGAATACTCCATTCCAAGACTTGCATGCCACCTAGACTGCCGCCGACGATCGCGGCGAAAGTCTCAATACCCAATACATCCGCCAAGCGTGCTTGGCTTTCCACCCAGTCTTCCACGGTCACAATGGGGAAGCTGGCTTCCCAGCGTTGACCGGTTTCTGGGTTGATCGTCGTAGGGCCGGTAGACCCGCAGCAGCCGCCTAAATTGTTCAACGAAATCACAAAATACTGGTTGGTGTCGATGGCTTTGCCGGGCCCTATTGCGGTATCCCACCACCCCGGCTTCTTGTCTGCCATGGCATGGTATCCCGCAGCATGATGATCGCCGCTGAGTGCGTGACAGATTAAAATCGCGTTAGAGGCCTGCTCGTTAAGTGTGCCGTACGTCTCGTAGATCAGTTGATACGATGACAGGGTGTGCCCACAAGAAAGCGCTAACGGTGTGTCGAATGGCGCAATCTGCGGGGTAACAATACCCACAGAGTCGGCTGGAATGACGTCCGGCATAGAATCTGAATATCCTAAAGTAAGGTCTAAATAAAAGTACTCGAATGTCCGCGAACAGAGGTGAGCATCCGTCGGCGCTTGATGTCACACAGTCTAGCGGTTGCTATGAGTGTCATCAAGCGCTGGCTTAGGCCATCTCGGGTGAAATTGTGGACGGTGCCTTGACGTCGAACAGGCGATACACCAATTGGCCGGCGTTTTTTTCTTTTTTTAATGACCAGTGATCAGGCAGCAATGGCAGTTCCGCTTCTTTTTCCATTTCGATGTAAACAAGCGCCCGACTGGCGAGCCAGCCTTTTTCCAGCAAGGGAATGATTTGACCTAGCCAGCCTTTGCGAAACGGCGGGTCTAAAAAGACGATGTCCAATGGGTGTGGTGTTACCGTATCCAGAAACACCGCGGCATTTTGCGCGATAACGGTTGCATGAGTGGCACCAAGTGTGGCGAGATTGGCGTTCATTTGTTGTAACACGACACGAGAATTGTCTACGAAGGTCACGTGTTTTGCACCGCGAGACATCGCTTCTAGTCCAAGGGCGCCGGAGCCACAGAAGAAATCGCCACACACGGCGCCTGGGAGCTGGTGGTTAATCCAGTTAAACAGGGTTTCGCGGACTCGGTCAGGGGTGGGCCGTAAACCCTCAATGGCGGGAATGGGCAGCTGACGTGAACGCCATTCTCCAGCGATGATACGCAATTTAGACGCTTTCGCTTGGCTTTTTTTGGTGGCGTGATTTAGGGTGTTTTTTTTCATTGGTGAATTTGGATCTCTTGATAAGACGAAGGGATAAGTAGCCGTTGTAAGGCATTTTGATATTTTTCTTGGGTAAAACTATCGATGGCGTTTTGATAGTCAGCAGCGAATGTCTCTAATGTCAGCTTACTGTTTTCATGGGTGACTTTAGCCGCTATATCACTCCACCAAGTAGGTGATAGAGTTTGTTGCTCGATTTGCCGCTTAAAGGTGTCAAATAATTCTTCAAAGTTCGCTTTGTCATTTAGGGAAGGAAGGCGGTCAAACAGAGCGAGGTCTGGCGCGTTTATAACAGGGGCATCGCTGTTTGATGACTGGCTGTCAACCGGTAAGAGTGCGCTGTATTGAATGCTCCAACTTGCCCAAGGTTGCTGGGGTGACAAGGTTAAGGCGAGCTGTACAAAGTCGATATGAGTTTGCTGATTAAGTGTAGACACTAGATCCGCCCCCCAAAGTTGCAGACTGACCCAATCTTCTACCGATGTGATAGGAGCAAGCGCGATGGCGCTGCGGCTTTGCCAAAGGTTACCTTTATGGTGCGGTGTTTCGCTGTGTGCTATAGCGGTTCCGGTTGAGTGAATGGTGGGTTTTCTGGTTGCCTCAGCAAGACGGTAATCTTGGCTAATCAGGTTGAGCGCCGTTTGCAGGGCTTGCTTGGAGTCATCAGAGAGATCACCCACGATAATAATGGCCGATGCAGCGTGTTTTAGGGCGAAATAGTGGCTTTTTACTTGCACCAGTGAGTGATTGCTTTTGGTATGAGTATTTTGGTCGATCGCTGAGGGTGCAAACAGCCTTTGTTCAAGTTCATGCTGTGGTGATGGGTTTGTTTGTTGTTGTCGTTGCCACTGTTCGAAGGTACGTTGTTTGAAGTCTGGAGCCTCTAACCACCGGGTAACCAGAGAAAGAGTGGGCAGTAGGTAATTTGTTTCATTGCTCATGGTGAGGCCAATGACTTGGCTTTCGTGGTCGTAATAGCTGCTTACTTTTGCGGCCAAGGGGGCCAGTCTTTGGTTGATTGAGGACGTGCTAAGCGGAAAAGAATCGCTCATCAGCATGGCCAATGTGGTTTGGGTAAGCGCTGTATTCGGGGCGTCTGCGCGGAATAAAAAGCGAACTTCAAGTTTGTTGCTGTTTTGCCATGCGGGTTGTTTAAGCCAGATTACGGGAATATCTGATGATGTTTGCCAGCGTTCAAGGTCGGGAATAGGCAGTTTGTTGCTCGGGGCGGTTAAATTTAATAACCAGATTGCTAACGTACAGCACAACATCACAGCGGCTAGTACCGGTCGGCTAAAAAGAGGTTTGTCGCTGTCTGCCATAATGAGCCTTGAGTGAGGCCGGCTAGATTTGATAAAACTAAGCCTGTTTGCCCGTTAGAATGATGGTAAAATAACCGTTTTCATGTGTCCACGTGAGTGGCACCGTACTCAATCATAGCATTTCACTGATGCTTATCGCATCAGTCAAAATAAAGAGACCGATTTAATGGACGTTGTTAATCATATTATTGTTTTTTTTACACCGTATCTTGGTGACTATGCGCGTTATGTTCCTATTGTCATTGGTGCCCTGCTAGCGATTATTGCTTTTGTGATTCGTCGCCGCGTTGTTACTAAAATGAATACAGATCTTATCGCAGCAAAGAAAAAGGACGCAGCAGCGGCTGAAACTATAAAACAGGACGCGGATACGTCTCAATCAGTTGAAAAAAGCGAACAGCCTGCTGCGCGAGCGACTGTGATCGAGCAAGATTCTGTTGTTGAGCACACACCGGCGATGGACACGCCACAGCCGACACTGTCTTGGGCGCAACGCATTAAATCTGGGTTATCACGAACTCGTAGTGGCTTAGGCAATGGGTTGTCTTCGGCGATCGGTGGCCGTAAAAAAGTTGATGATGACTTACTGGAAGAGCTGGAAACACAGTTGTTGATGGCCGATGTCGGTGTGGATGCGACACAAACATTGATGCAAAGTTTAACGCAGAGGTTGAACCGTAAAGAACTAAAAGACGCCGATGCATTGTTGACCCATTTAAAAGCGGATATGGAAGCTATTCTTAGCCAATCCCAACAAGTACTTGACCCCGTCAGTAAAGACGGACCCTTTGTTATTTTAATGGTCGGAGTAAATGGGGTAGGTAAAACCACGACAATTGGTAAATTGGCGAAGAAATACCAAGCCGAAGGCAAATCTGTGATGTTGGCAGCGGGTGATACGTTCCGTGCCGCGGCCGTTGAGCAGTTGCAAGTGTGGGGTGAACGCAATAATGTCCCTGTTGTGGCGCAGCATACCGGTGCTGATTCTGCGTCGGTTATTTACGACGCGATTGAATCGGCGAAAGCGAAGGGTGTGGATGTGGTGATCGCCGATACGGCGGGTCGTTTGCAAAACAAAGCCAACTTGATGAACGAGTTGTCGAAAGTCGTTCGGGTGATGAAAAAGCTAGACGTCAGCGCACCTCATGAGGTTATGCTGGTTTTAGATGCGGGTACCGGTCAGAATGCCATCAGCCAAGCCAAGCTGTTTTTAGAGGCCGTGGGTGTGAGTGGTATTACCTTGACCAAACTGGATGGCACCGCAAAAGGCGGTATTATTTTTGCTATCGCGAAACAGTTTAGTTTGCCGATACGCTATATTGGTGTGGGTGAGCAAGCGGACGATTTGCGTCCTTTTGTGGCTAAAGAGTTTGTCGATGCTTTATTTGATCATGAGTGAGACGTGACCCACGTCTGTTACTTTCCGATGTGAGGTGCTGAATTAGCGTGGAAATCGAATTTCAACGAGTAAGCAAAAAGTACGAAAGTGGGCAAGAAGCCTTGTCGCAGGTGAATTTCCATTTGCAGCAGGGAGAAATGGCCTTTTTGACGGGGCACTCTGGCGCCGGTAAAAGTACGCTAATGAAGCTCATGATGATGATTGAGCGTCAAAGTGCTGGCCAGATTTTAGTGGATGGTGTGGACTTACGCACCCTGAGCCGTCGTGCTATTCCGCATCATCGTCGACGTGTGGGTGTGGTGTTCCAGAACCATCAGTTGTTACTAGACCGCAGTGTGTTTCACAATGTGGCCTTGCCTTTGCAAGTGAGTGGGGCAGACGATCAGCAAATTGCTCGTCGCGTACGTGCTGCGTTAGACAAAGTCGGCTTGCTGGACAAAGAAAAGTACAACCCAATGGCGCTGTCAGGGGGAGAGCAACAGCGTGTTGGTATTGCCAGAGCGGTAGTCAACAAGCCACAATTGTTGTTAGCGGATGAGCCAACCGGAAACTTAGACCCTAGGTTGTCGGCCGAAATCATGAACCTCTTTCAAGAATTTAATCGCGTTGGTGTGACAGTGCTGGTGGCCAGTCATGATCTAGCGTTGGTCGCTAGAATGCGTCATCGCGTATTGACGTTGAGTCAGGGGCGCATGGTGAACGACGGAGGATTTGGCGAATGACACAAAAGCCGAACCAACGAGGCGCAACCAGAGAGTCGATAAAAGCGACTAAGCACCACTTGCCGACACAAACGTCCTTTCAACCCGGCAAGTATTTTCGTCAGCATCAGGCCACGTTGACGGAGAGTTTCGTTCGTTTAATAAACTACCCATTAGCCAGTATGATGACGGTGATGGTGATCGCCATTGCGTTATCTTTGCCTGGCGGCTTGTATGTATTACTGAAAAACGTGCAATCTGTTACAGACCAGTGGGAGCAGCAATCGGTGATTACGCTGTATCTGTTTCCGAATTTGGAAGACACCCAAGCGCTGGCACTATCACACAAATTGTCCGCTCAAGCGGACGTGGCGTCGGTGGAGTACATTTCAAAAGAAGAAGGGCTGCGGTATTTTGAGCGTTCTAGTGGTTATGAGCAAATTATGTCGTCATTACCAGAAAACCCGTTACCTATCGTGTTACGAGTGATTCCCCAAGAGATCGTTGACATCACCACGTTGTCGAGCTTACAGGCCTTGCGGGATCAGCTGGCATCACAAAAAGAAGTGGAATACGCGGAGCTGGATGCTCAATGGTTACAGCGCCTTGCCAATATCCTCAGTTTTGGTCAGCGGTTTGTGTATGCTTTGTCGGTTTTGTTGGTGATTGCGGTGCTGTTGATTGTGGGGAATACCATTCGTATGGCGGTGGAAAGTCGCCGCGATGAAGTGCTGGTGATGAAGTTGGTGGGGGCAACAGATGCGTACATCCGTCGACCCTTTTTATACATGGGATTGTGGTTTGGTGTTTTGGGTGGTGTTTTTGCGGCCCTGTGTATTCTCTTGCTTAGCTGGTGGGTGAGTGCGCCTGCTGAGCGATTAATAGACCTCTATCAAAGCGGCTTTGAGTTGCAGACATTTAATGCAGATGAAGTGGTTTTATGTTTAACTATTAGTGCGTTCGTTGGTGTTTTTGGCGCGTGGATCGCGGTGAACCGACACATAACGAATATTGAACTGCAGTGATCCTAAAAAGGCTAAAATCAGTATTAAGATAATAGCCATGATTTATTCACATTCATGACAGGCATATGCAGACGTTAATTGGTAATATTTTACCATAAACAGTACAAACCATAAGAAAGGTGGACACAGAGATGGGTAAAACTCTCCAGCCTACGGACATGATGATTCCAGGCCAGAACCTTGAATCCTACATACAAGCCGTCAGCCGTATTCCAATTTTAACCGCCGACGAAGAAAAGACGCTCGCGGAGCGACTTTACTATCAAGAAGATTTAGAAGCGGCGCGTACGTTAGTCATGTCGCATTTGCGCTTTGTTGTGCACATTGCCAAAAGTTATTCTGGCTATGGTCTAGCGCAAGGTGACTTGATCCAAGAAGGCAATGTTGGCTTGATGAAAGCGGTGAAACGTTTTAACCCCGAAGTGGGCGTTCGACTTGTGTCTTTTGCGGTGCATTGGATTAAAGCCGAGATTCATGAATTCATTCTGAAAAACTGGCGTATTGTGAAAGTTGCGACCACTAAAGCACAACGCAAGATGTTTTTTAACTTGCGCAGTGCGAAAAAGACTCTGTCTTGGTTTAGTAATTCTGAAGTAGAGTCGGTTGCGAGCGACCTTGGTGTAACACCAGAAGTGGTTCGTCAAATGGAAGGGCGTTTGAGTTCTTCTGATATGGCGTTTGATGCCTCAGCGGATGACGACGATGAAAGTGCTTACCAAGCGCCGTCACAGTATTTAGAAGATCATCGTGCCGATCCTGCGATATTGTTAGAAAATGGTAACTGGGAGGCGGATTCCAATCAGCGCTTAGAATCGGCAATGTCTGACTTGGACGATCGTAGTCGAAATATTTTAGTCCAACGTTGGCTGTCTGATGCCAAGTCTACTTTGCACGAATTGGCCGACGAGTATGGCGTATCTGCCGAGCGAATTCGCCAGCTCGAAAAAAATGCCATGAAGAAAATTCGCCTCGCGATGGGGGACGGCCAGTTCGATTGACGGCGGATTCCAATCCTATTTTAGGGGATTGTTTGAACAAAAAAGCCCTCTTCGGAGGGCTTTTTTGTGGTGGACAGTCGGTTTTATTGGCTACGTAATTGATTGCCAGGGACAAAGCGCCACGTTCGAATGATTTCGAGCTTATCGACTTCTTTTTTCAGTTCGCTCGGAAAAGCTTGAAACGGCTCCGCGAGTCGAACGATTCTCATGGCGGCATCGTCAAGTACTCGAACACCTGAGGAGTGCAATACGTCTATCTTATCGACATAGCCACTGGGTGATAAAATCACGGCTAAGCGCAACTCGCCATAAATATGGTCGCGCTTGGCTTCTTCTGGGTAGTGAGTATTACCAATGCGCTCAATTCGGCGGCGCCAATCATCAAGATACTGGGCATCTACAGCGGCTTTTGCTGAAACGGAAGTGAGGCGACGGATCCGTGGGCGTTTCGCGTAGGCTTGCCGTTGTTGATCTAGTAAGGCCTCTAATGTCGCAATGTCGTTTGATAAGTGGCTGGGTATTTGAGTTTGTCCGCGAAACTGTTCTTCTAAGGTTTTTGGTTCGTTATCTGGCTCATCCAATACTTCGAACAGAGCTTGCTGATTTTTCGTAGCCAGCAAGCTGGGTTGATCTACTGGTTCAAAAGACGCTAATTGGGGCTGAACAGGAGGGGAAATTTCTTCAATAGTGTCTGACAAAAAACGCGCGTCTTCCGTTGTGGTGAGCTTTTGCTTACGCAGTTCAGTACCACTCGCTTGTTGGTTCGCTTGAGCAATAAAGTCTGCTTCAACGGGCGCTTGTGTTGTGTGTTGAACCAAGGTGATCTCTAAGGTTTTTGGCTTAGAGCTGGTGAGTTCAAAATCGAAGCCGATCATCATCACCATCAGTACGTGAGCACTAATGGCGATGAAGAATGAGATAGAGAAGGTATCTATGGCTCGCATGAAATGCTACAGAAGGCGTTTCTCAATGGCGTCAATTAAGAGCATGGCAATGTTTAGGTCGAACTGAGTGTCCAACTCGCGAACACAAGTTGGGCTGGTCACATTGATTTCGGTGAGATAATCACCGATCACGTCTAAACCAACAAACATTAAGTTTTTCTCTTTAAGTGACGGAATGACTTGATCACAAATCCAGCGATCGCGATCTGACAAAGGACGACCTTCACCACGGCCACCGGCCGCTAAATTGCCACGAGTTTCACCTGAAGCGGGAATACGTGCCAATGCAAACGGTACAGGAACCCCATCAACAACCAAGATGCGTTTATCGCCTTGTTTGATCTCAGGGATAAATTTTTGCGCCATGATTTGCTCAGTGCCTAGGCTCGTCAGTGTTTCAATAATGACACTGACGTTAGAGTCGTCAGGCTTGAGGCGGAAGATCGATGTGCCCCCCATGCCATCTAAAGGTTTAAAAATCACATCGCCATGTTCTTTGTGAAACGCTTTTAATAAATCCGCGCGTCGTGTCACCAATACTTCCGGGCAGCATTGTGGGAATTGAGTGGCGAACAGTTTTTCGTTGCAATCACGAAGGCTTTTAGGGTCGTTCACCACCATGGCACCGTCGCGTTCGGCTTGTTCTAAAATCATGGTGCTGTAAACAAATTCGCTGTCAAATGGCGGGTCTTTGCGCATTAAAATAACGTCCAGTTCTCCCAATGACATTTTGCATTCTTCACCAAGGTTATAAAAATGTTCAGGGTCTCTATGAACGCTCAGTGGGCGTGTCATGGCGTAGGCCTTGCCATTGTCCAAGAATAAGTCTTTTTGCTCCATATAAATAAGTTGCCAGCCTTTATCGGCGGCGGCCCATAGCATGGCGAGAGAGGTGTCTTTTTTGTAGTTAATGGACGAAATAGGGTCCATTACAATGCCGAGTTTAATAGTCATAGGGCCTTTCCTAAAGCGAAGCAAAATAAGTGCTGAGAGACATCTGTCGTCGAATCTTTTACCCAGTCTTTCGTTGGTTAGTGATCCTATAGAATTATGGGGGCGCTGAGAAGAAAAAACACCCCCATTGGTTGGCACGTTTGCGGTTTTACACCGTGAACGCTACCACGAATTACCGTTTTCGTCGGCTTCAAGAAAAAGTTCACTTTCTTGTGCGTTTTGCGCTTCGTTTGTGGCGGGGAGAGCGTCTAAGGAGGGTGCCTCTTTGATGATGGTACTTTCAGCGGCGTTTAGCTCATCGGTGGCGGTTGGGCCTGGGGTCGGAGCGGCCTGCTTATTGTCGAACTCGTCATTGAATCCTAACAGTTGAGGGCGATAAATACGGAAAGCCTTCATTAGCTCACCTTTGGCGTTGAACAAGCGGAATTCTGAGAAAAGCTCGTCGTAATCGGCGTTAACGTAATCTTGACGTGCTTGGAATAATTCGTTTTCGCTGTCCAGCACATCGAGTAAGGAGCGACGACCCAGACGAAATTGCTTCTCGTAGGCGATCTGCGATTCTTTGGTGGCAATGACGTAGCGTCTTATGTGCTCTTTTTGTCCATTGGTGGCTTCAAAGGCAGCCCACGATAAACGAACCGTGAGTTCAGTATCACGGATCGTTTTGCGACGAATTTCGGTTGCCTGGATGTTTTGTTGGGCCGCTGTTTCTTGTTTGCGTTTGTGCGTGCCACCGCTGTAAAGGTTGTAATTCAGTCTTACCATGGCCAACAAGTCTTCACTTGGGCCTTCTGTGCCGTCTAAATTGTTGTTCCATGTGCGTTCTAACACAAAGTTAATGGTCGGATATGTATCGGCTTTGGTGAGGTTTTGAATGCTTTCTGTGGCGGCCACGTCCCAGTATGCCCCCTCTATTGCTGGGTTTTTCTTCAAAGATTCCTCAATGGCCGCGTTAAGGTTTTTAGGGATAAGGTCTTTATCGGGAACGGGGTAGATGAGATTACTGGGTGGCATTTCACCGACGATGTTGTTGTAATTACTCTCTGCATCGAGCAGGTTATTCACCGCAGAATAATAATTGGCGTTTGCTTTGGCAAGCCGAGCGGTAATTTGGCTTAAATCCGACTGGCGACCAATGCCAGAGTCGCTTTTTAATTTGATTTGATCATAAATGCGTTCGTGCGTTTTTAGGTTGAGTTCGGCAAGGCCAACCAACTCACGATAGCGCAAAATATTGGCGTACACTTGGGCGACTTCAAGCGCGGTGTTTTCTACCGAAATGAGTGCACTCCAACGATCGGCTTCGGCTTCGCTGGTTAATCTTTCAACTTCGTATTTATTGGCAAAACCGTTAAAAATAGGTTGATTTAAGGACAGAGTAAGTTCTCGACGTCCAAGGCTGACGTCATTCGAGTTGGTGTCATCTGCATAAGTGGTTTCGCGACCCAAGCCAGCTGCCAGGTCAATGCTCGGATAGTAACCTGAGCGGCGAGCGATGTCGGCGCTTTCTTTTGACTCTCTGTACCGTGCGATGGCCTGCCTTACGGTTGGGCTGTTTTCGATGGCGACGTAGGTCGCTTCTTCCAGTGAGATCGCATGTGCCATAACAGGGAAAAACGCCACGCCCATGTAAATTGTGCAAGTTAACACTATTCGATAAAGCATATGATGCTGTGTCCTTTGTTGTCTTGGCTTAGATATTAAAACCCTTTCCTCGCTGAATATGTAGCTGTTCTGTTATAGCAGATCAGATCAAATATCACCCCATAAGGTGTTAATCACGCTCAGCGCGACAAGGGGGGCCGTTTCGGTACGCAGTACTCTTGGGCCTAGAGTTATGGCATTAAAGCCTGACTTTTCAGCAAGTTGCACCTCTTTTTCTGTTAATCCGCCTTCCGGGCCAATCAATAATGCCACCGTATTATTGTCGGGTTTTTCACACTGACGAATAGGTCTTGCGCTGTGATGATGCAGCGTGAGCTTTAACATATTGTTACATTTCTGCACCCAATCGGTTAAATCGATGGGTGAATGAACGATAGGAACATAGCCACGTCCACATTGTTCGGCAGCACTGATTGCCACTTGCTGCCAATGCTGAAGACGCTTTTCAGCACGGCTGTCTTGCAATTTAACTTCACATCGTTCACTAAAAAGCGGCTGAATCGCATAAACCCCAGCTTCAACAGACTTTTGAATAGCATAGTCCATACGCTCGCCTCGTGACAGGGTTTGGCCAATAATCACTTTTATAGGCGATTCATTTTCGAGCGGTTCAAAGTCATGAAGGCGAATACAGGCGCTGCGTTTTTCGACCTCGCATAGGGTGGCATTAAACTGCCCACCTTTGCCATTAAACTCTCGGCTATTAAACACGCGTAAAGGGTGATCGGCTTTTAGGCGTAATACTTTACATACATGCTGAAAGGACGCATCAGGTAGGGCAAGAGTCGTATTCTCAGTGAGTGCGGTGTCGATAAAAATTCGTGGAATACGCATACTTGTCCTGTATTTTTTCATGTTTTAAAAAAGAGAGGGCCATAAAAAAGCCTTTTTCTGCACAGTACTTTCAAAAAGCAAAGCAGAAGAAGGCTTTATAACGGAAAATCAGAAAATTATAAACCTGCAGCTTGGCGTAATGCGTTGGCTTTGTCGGTTTTTTCCCACGTGAAGTTCTCGCCTTCACGACCAAAATGGCCATAAGCCGCCGTTGGCAAGTAAATTGGGCGTTTCAGATCGAGCATTTTGATCAGACCCGCTGGGCGTAATTCGAAGTGCTCACGAACCAATTGAGAAATCACCGCGTCGCTCACTTTGCCTGTTCCAAAGGTGTTAATGCTGATAGACGTTGGTTCAGCTACACCAATAGCGTAAGAAATTTGGATTTCACATTTGTCTGCAAGACCCGCCGCAACGATGTTTTTCGCCACGTAACGACCCGCGTATGCCGCAGAACGGTCAACCTTGGATGGGTCTTTACCAGAGAAAGCACCGCCACCGTGACGGGCCATGCCGCCGTATGTGTCGACGATAATTTTACGGCCGGTCAGACCACAATCGCCCACGGGTCCACCGATAATGAATTGCCCCGTTGGGTTAATGAAGTATTTGGTGTCTTTTGATAGCCATTCCGCAGGAAGAACTGGCTTGATGATTTCTTCCATCACGGCTTCACGAAGGTCAGCTTGTTTTATTGCTTTACTATGCTGCGTTGACAAAACCACCGCGTCGATAGCGCACGGCTTGCCATGTTCATCGTAGCGGAAGGTCACTTGGCTTTTCGCGTCTGGGCGCAAGAAATCCAGCGTGCCGTTTTTACGTACTTCGGCTTGGCGTTGAACCAAACGGTGTGCGTAGGTGATAGGGGCGGGCATTAATACGTCGGTTTCGTTGGTGGCAAAACCAAACATCAAACCTTGGTCGCCGGCGCCTTGCTCTTTTTCGCTGGCCTCATCAACGCCCACGGCAATGTCAGATGACTGCTTGCCAATAGCGTTCATGACCGCACAGGATTCCCAATCGAAGCCCATGTCTGAGCTGTTGTAGCCGATTTCACGAATGACACCACGGGCGATTTCTTCGATGTCGACCCATGCGTTGGTGCGTACTTCCCCAGCAACCAAAACCATGCCGGTTTTCACGAGGGTTTCGCAGGCAACGCGGGCTTCTGGGTCTTCGGCCAAAATGGCATCCAGAATAGCATCGGACACTTGATCGGCGATTTTATCTGGGTGGCCTTCTGATACGGATTCAGAAGTAAATAAAGAATATTCGGACATGAGAAAAATTTCCTCTTTAGCTGAGTGAGTCGCTAAACAGGCCTAAAAAAACCTGTTTGGCATAAAAATACTAAACAGGTCTTATCTGAATCTGTTTAGCTGAATTTATATAGCGTCCGCAAGCCGAGACAAATCGACGCTTTAAGGGGCTCATGATGAACGAGCGCTGTTTAAATATCAACCCGTGCCATGGATTTTAATGAGGCAAAGAACGGTTTTTTTGATAGGATAGTGCGCAATTCTATGTTGTTTCATTTTCTTTGCTCAATGTTTGGGCGTTACGAGGGTGCCAGCGTTGCTTGGTGGCTCTATCCCGTAGAAAATGCAGCGACTATTTTGTTCGTTAAGTCATTAGGAGTGGAATAACCATGTCGTCTCGGAAACAACTTGCTAACGCCATACGTGCATTGAGTATGGACGCGGTACAAAAAGCCAATTCAGGTCACCCAGGTGCGCCAATGGGCATGGCGGATATCGCTGAAGTGTTGTGGAATGATTTTCTTAAGCACAACCCAAATAACTCGAAATGGGTAGACCGTGACCGCTTTGTCTTGTCTAACGGTCATGGTTCCATGTTGATCTACTCTCTTTTGCACCTTTCTGGCTACAAATTGCCAATCGAAGAACTGAAGCAATTTCGTCAGCTTCACTCCAAAACACCGGGTCACCCAGAATACGGTTACACCGATGGCGTAGAAACCACAACGGGCCCATTGGGCGCGGGTATCAGTAATGCGGTTGGCATGGCTATCGCGGAAAAAACCTTGGCGGCGCAGTTTAACCGCGAAGGCCATACAGTGGTTGACCACAATACCTATTGCTTTGTTGGCGATGGCTGCTTGATGGAAGGTATTTCCCACGAAGCCTGTTCACTGGCTGGTACTTTGGGCTTGGGCAAATTGGTCGCGTTTTGGGATGACAACGGCATTTCCATCGATGGTCACGTGGAAGGCTGGTTTACAGACAACACGCCACAACGTTTTGAAGCCTATGGCTGGCATGTGATTGCCGACGTTGATGGCCACGATCCTGTCGCGATTAAAGCGGCGATCGAAGCGGCGAAAGCCGAAACAAACAAGCCAACATTGATTTGTTGCAAAACCATCATTGGTTTCGGTTCGCCAAACAAATCTGGCAGTCACGATTGTCACGGCGCACCCTTAGGTGATGCTGAAATCGCGGCCGCACGTGAATTCCTCGAATGGCCATACGCGCCGTTTGAAATTCCTGCAGACGTTTATGCGGGCTGGGATGCGAAAAAAGACGGCGCAGTGCGTGAAGTGGAATGGGACGCCAAATTTGCTGCGTACCAAGCGGCTTTCCCTGAGTTGGCGGCTGAATTTGAACGCCGTGTTATCAAAGGCGAATTGCCTGCGGATTTTGAAGCAAAAGCGCAAGCCTTCATTCAAGAAAGCCAAGATAAGGGTGAGAATATCGCCAGCCGTAAAGCCTCGCAAAATGCGATCGGTTTCTTTGGCGCTATGTTGCCTGAATTGCTAGGCGGTTCTGCGGATCTTGCTGGTTCCAACTTGACGTTATGGTCTGGTTCAAAAGGCATTCAAGAAGACCCTGCTGGCAACTACATTTATTACGGTGTACGTGAATTCGGCATGAGCGGCATCATGAATGGTGCGTCTTTGCACGGTGGTTTTATCAACTACGGCGCGACCTTCATGATGTTCATGGAATACGCCCGTAATGCGGTGCGTATGTCGGCATTGATGGGTATCCAGAACGTCTTTGTTTACACTCATGACTCTATTGGTCAAGGTGAAGACGGTCCAACGCATCAGCCCGTCGAGCAGCTTGCTAACTTGCGCATGACGCCAAATATGTCCGTATGGCGTCCTTGTGATGCGGCCGAAACGGCGGTTGCTTGGAAAGCGGCGGTTGAGCGTCGTGATGGACCAACGTCATTGATCTTCTCTCGCCAAGGTTTGCCTGCTCAAGCGCGTAACGCTGAACAGTTAGCAAACGTCGCGAAAGGCGGTTACGTTCTTCAGGATTGCGCGGGTACACCCGATCTTATTTTGATCGCGACCGGTTCTGAAGTGGGCTTGGCGATGGCGTCTGCGGAAGCATTGACAGCGAAAGGTAAGAAAGTTCGTGTTGTGTCTATGCCATCTACCAATGCGTTTGATGCGCAAGATGCGGCGTATAAAGCGTCTGTATTGCCTAGCAATGTGACTAAGCGTGTTGCGATTGAAGCGGCTCATGCTGACTACTGGTACAAGTACGTTGGTTTTGAAGGTGCAACGGTTGGCATGACAACATTTGGTGAGTCTGCACCTGGTGGTGATCTTCTGAAACACTTCGGTTTCACCGTCGACAATGTTGTTGAAACGGCTGAGAAAATTCTCGCTGTGTAAGTACGTTGCTTGATAAGAAAAGAGACGCGCTTTGTGCGTCTCTTTTTCCTTTTATTAAGGCAGAAAGTGGTGACTGATTTGGCACTTTCTTTGCGATGAAGTAGTGGGAATATGTTGCGAGTCGCTATCAATGGTTATGGTCGAATAGGTCGTTCGGTATTACGAGCGCTTTATGAAAACGGCTACCGCGATCACATTCAAGTGATTGCTATTAATGAATTGTCCAACATCGAGACAATCAGTTATCTAACGCGCTATGACACCACCCATGGCCGCTTTCCAAAACCGGTATCCACAAAAGACAATGCGCTGATCATCGGTGACGATGCGATCCTGTGCTTTTCCTGTGCAACGCCAGAGGAGCTGGATTGGGCCTCTCTTAAGCTGGATTTGGTGTTGGAGTGTTCCGGGAGTTTTTCTGATCGACACAGCGCACAAGCGTATTTAAAAGCAGGTGTGCCTAGGCTGCTGCTTTCCCAGCCAGCGGCGGCGGATGTGGACGCGACGATTGTCTACGGTTTTAATCATCAGGATATCCAGCCACATCATGATATTGTCTCGGCGGCATCCTGTACCACGAATTGCCTGATTCCTGTGTTGGACATTATTAAACAGTTTTCCGGCGTGGTGCATGGTATGAGTCAAACCATTCATTCTGCGATGAACGATCAACCTGTGATAGATGGTTATCACACAAAAGATTTGCGCTTAACGCGCGCCGCGCTGAGCTCCATTATTCCGGTAGATACCGGTTTGGCGAAAGGTATTACTCGTATGATGCCAGAGCTTGAAGGCAAAATGGGTTGTAACGCGGTACGCGTGCCGACCTTGAATGTCTCGGTGATTGACTTGGTTTTACGCACCGAGCAAGATGTGACCGCCGAGCAAATAAACGAACAATTAGAGCGCGCGGCCAATACGAAATACACGGGATTAATGGGCTTCACGAAAGAAGCGCACGCGTCTGTGGACTTCAATCATGACCCGCGCTCGGTGGTTATCGACAGCACTCAAACGCAAGTGATCGACAGACGCATGGTGAAGTTGCTGTGTTGGTTTGATAATGAATGGGGCTACGCCAACAGAATGTTAGACGTGGCCACACATTGGGCTGATGTGATAGAACAAAAAAATTAGATTAGTACATTGGAACGTTAAACGACGAGGGTATCGTACATGACAGTAATTAATATGACAGATCTTGATTTAACCAATAAACGCGTGTTGATTCGAGAAGATTTAAACGTTCCGGTAAAAGACGGCAAAATTACCAGCGATGCACGTATTCGTGCTGCGTTACCGACGATTCAATTGGCATTGGCCGCTGGCGCGAAAGTCATGGTGATGTCTCATCTTGGTCGCCCAACAGAAGGTCAGTACGAAGAAGCGTTCTCTCTTCAGCCTGTGGCAACCCATCTTGCTGGCTTGCTAGGGCAAGACGTTCCTTTGGTAAAAGATTGGTTGGACGGTGTTGAGGTCGAAGCGGGTCACCTTGTTTTGGTTGAAAACGTTCGTTTCAATGTTGGCGAGAAAAAAGACGATGAAACCTTGTCTAAAAAAATGGCGGCGTTGTGCGATGTTTTCGTTATGGATGCATTTGGTACCGCTCACCGTGCTCATGCGTCAACTCACGGCGTTGCGAAATTCGCACCGATCGCTTGCGCTGGCCCTTTGTTGGCCGCAGAACTGGAAGCACTTGGTAAAGCATTAGACAACCCAGCTCGTCCTTTGGTGGCAATTGTTGGTGGCTCAAAAGTGTCGACCAAACTGACGGTGCTAGAATCGTTGTCTAAGATTTGCGATCAACTCATTGTGGGTGGTGGTATTTCCAACACCTTCGTTGCGGCGCGTGGCTTTAATGTGGGCCAGTCGTTGTATGAAAAAGACTTGATTCCTCAAGCCCAGAAACTCATGGCAGAGTTGGACATTCCTGAAGTCACTGATGTTCGTGTGGGGACTGAGTTTTCTGAGACCGCGATTGCGACGGTTAAACCGGTAGACCAAGTAGCAGACAACGAAGAAATCATGGACTTAGGCCCAGATTCTGCTCAAGCGCTTGCGGACATATTAAAAGGGGCAAAAACCATCCTATGGAACGGTCCATGTGGTGTGTTTGAGTTTGATAATTTTTCCAAAGGCACTGAAGTGGTCGCACAAGCGATTGCCGACAGCGATGCCTTCTCTGTTGCGGGAGGCGGTGATACGTTGGCCGCGATTGATAAGTACGGTTTGGCCGACAAAATTTCGTATATTTCGACCGGCGGTGGTGCATTTTTAGAATTTGTTGAAGGAAAAGTGCTTCCAGCGGTTGCGATGTTGGAGTCACGCGCGCAAAATTAGTATCAAAGAATGGCAAAGATCGTTCTAAATAATAAGGCGTAAGCCAACGTCATAAGTTCGTTTTCGTGCCATACCTGAGCATAAAAGCGAGCTTACGAGTATAAAACTAGAGAGTGACCTGTTCGGCGCGAGTCGAAGATGACAATAACGATAAGGCGTAAGCCACATAGCCTGACTTGATCAGCGCTATGATAAAAAATATTAAATGGCGCATTAAGCGCCCTTTAATCCGTTATACATAAAAAACAAGACAAATTGTCAGAGGAAACTTTTATGCCTTTAATTAGTATGCGTCAACTGTTGGATCATGCTGCTGAACACAGCTATGGTTTGCCTGCTTTTAATGTGAATAACATGGAGCAAGTAAAAGCCATCATGGAAGCGGCTCATGAAGTGAATTCGCCAGTGATTATGCAGGCGTCTGCGGGCGCTCGTCAGTACGCCGGCTCGCACTTTTTGCGTCACCTTATTGCCGCTGCAATTGAAGATTATCCCCACATTCCTGTGGTGATGCACCAAGATCATGGTACGTCACCGGCGATCTGCCAGCGTTCAATTCAATTGGGCTTTTCATCCGTTATGATGGATGGTTCTTTGATGGCGGATGGCAAAACCCCTGCAAGCTATGATTACAATGTGGATGTGACGCGTCGTACCGTTGAGTTTGCACACGCTTGCGGTGTGTCTGTGGAAGGCGAACTGGGTGTATTGGGTTCGCTTGAAACCGGTGAGGCGGGCGAAGAAGACGGCGTAGGGGCCGCAGGCATTTTGACCATGGATCAAATGCTGACCGACCCACAAGAAGCGGTGGACTTTGTGAACGCAACCGGTATCGATGCTTTGGCTGTGGCCATTGGCACCAGTCATGGTGCGTACAAGTTTACGCGTCCACCGACGGGCGATATTTTGGACATTGAGCGTATCGCGAAAATCGTGGAGCTCTTGCCAAACACCCATATTGTATTGCACGGCTCTTCTTCTGTGCCACAAGATTGGTTAAAAATCATCAACGAATTTGGCGGTGAAATCCCAGAAACTTACGGTGTGCCAGTGGAAGAGATTGTGAAAGCGATTCGTTACGGTGTGCGTAAAGTGAACATTGATACGGATTTACGTTTGGCGGCAACGGGCGCGATTCGCCGTAGTTTGGCCGAGCACAAAGGCAACTTTGACCCACGTAAATATTTAACGGAAAGTATCAAGGCGATGAAAGCGGTGTGTATTGATCGCTACGAAGCCTTTGGTTGTGCGGGTCAGGCGTCTCGTATTCATACTATGGATCTTGAAGAGATGGCGGTACGTTACGAGCGCGGCGAATACGCAGGCGGGCGTGTTTTCTAAGCACAAGACACTGTTTTCTAAGCACAAGACAACGATTGTTATGGCAGCAGGGTAAGGCAATGACGGTATTTTCAGTTTTTTTAATAAAAAATCAAAAAAACGATTGACCGCGTTATTCAATTGCCTATAATGCTCGCCATTCCTTGCGGGAGTGGTGGAATTGGTAGACACGCTGGATTTAGGTTCCAGTGCTTCACGGCGTGAGAGTTCGAGTCTCTCCTTCCGCACCAAATTAAAAAAAGCTGACATTATGTCAGCTTTTTTTTGCCTGAAATTCCGTCTTTTCTTTTGTGACATATTTACGCTGATGTGTATTTTCTTGTTTCGATCGTCGCCAAAGTTCGGTAGTTTGGTAGAATGTTTTTTCTATCGCATTGGCTGGACTCAGTAATGAGAATGTTTGTTGTTTTTGTCATGTGGCTTACTTTTATAGGCTCTGCTGCGTCTGTACGTGCGGAGAATATGATGTTGGACCTAATGGATAGCCATGATTTTTATCGCATGCTGCCACAGCAAGGACCGTTAGCAGAGCAGTTTACCTCCTTGCTTAACTCCCCTCCAGACCCTATTCGGGTGACTCAAAAGCGTGCGGTGCGCGTTGCCTTAATGTTATTTGGTGAAGAGGGTACGTTAGAAAACAGAGCGCTGCTCACCACGTTTAGAAAACGAATGCGAGAGTTAGAGGTGGATTATCGGCTCGATGTCTACAGTGACACGTCTTTGCGCGGCACGGATCTGACGCCCTATTCTAAAATAGTCGAGGCTCAGCCAGATTATATTATTATCACTCAGTTTGGTGTTATACAGCGTCGTTTTGTCGAGCGTTTTTTGCGTTCGGGCAAATCAAAAGTGATCTTGTATGACTTCGCTTCGCCGTTAACCCATTGGGTAAATCGTCCACCGTTGATGTATGTTGGTTTTGACCAAGAAAAAGCCGCGACCATGTTGGCCAGTTATCTTAATCGCCAGTTACCAGCCGGAATAGACATATCGGCCTTGGTTTTGCCTGATGGGTATTTAGGTAATCAGCGTTGCGATGTGTTTCTTGATGAAATGGTAAGGTTTGATCGCCCTGTGAGCCGCATTCAGGTCGTGGCAGACAATTCAGACAAGGCGTTTGACGCCGTTCGGGTCTTGCTAAATGAGCGCCCCACCGATTTTATTTTTAGCTGTTCTCAAAATATTTCAGACGGTGTTGTCGCGGCGCTGCAAGCCCACTTTTCAGACCGACATGTGCAAACTAATGCGTGGGGAATCCCGCCAGATAGTGTGACAAATTTGAGCCCGCATCGTGTTAAGGTCAGTGTGCTTTTCATGAAAGATGACCTAGCCATTGCATTGGCAGAAGCCATTAAGTTGGATCTTGAAGGACGAAACAGGCCAAATCTCTATGTGGCCGATACGAAGCTCATGCCCGCTGAGTTGGATGTGGAAAGTGTGCGGTTAATGGTCCAGCAGGCCTATCATTATTCGGTGCAATTATGGCCTTAGCAACGGTGAGTTTGCAGCGTCGTGTGTTGCACACACTCATCATTCTATTGTGCGTGGCGTTTGCGGCGATTGCTTTAGCCATCCTGTATTTTACGCAGGCGCAGAATACGCTGGCGCTGCAGAAAAACATCCTTTTAAAACACCAAGTGGTGCAGCAGTCTTTAAATGGGTATCTAGCTCGCGCTGAAGATGAAATGAAATTTATTGGTCAGAACCTTTCGTCGAGCCATTCTGTAGCGGGTAGGGAGCTGGATGTTTTGTTCAGTCAGCATGAGGTGTTGCTTTTTGGTGGCTTGGATTTCTTTTTTATTGAATGGGCAAACGGCACTCAGTCTACGGATCCTAGGGCGCGTTTGTTTACAACGATTGATTTTCGTTCCGTTTTGAAGTTTGGTTTATTCAATCGATGGACCTCGGTAGTGACTCAAGATGGTGCCACTTTGTTGATGGTAAAAACCAAGCTGTTATCCATCGAGCAAAAAAGTCTCGGCTTTTTGTATGGCTTTATTTCGCTCAATGACAATTTAACCTTAGCCAACGAAATGTTATCCAGCGCGCAGGTTAGTACTGTGCAAATTTATGATAAAACTCATAAGAGTGTGCTGCTGAAAGAGCAAAAAGCGGGTGTTGATGTCTCTGGAGCGCTATTAACATCGAGCTTGCCTTTGGTGTCTGCTATTCAGGGCGATTTACAGCTGGACATTAGTCAAGTGCACTCGGTGTCCTCTGTGTTTTTGTTTAATGCAATGCCACTCATTTTGACCATTGCCTGCTTACTGCTGGGCTTTTATTGGCTACTTTCTCGTTACATTCGACTCTTAATCTTTCAGCCCCTTGAAACCATGGCATTTAAACATGACAGCAGTGTGCCGCTGTACCGCGAGTGGCAACCGATCCAACAGCAAAGCCATCATTATTTATCTTCTATTCGGACCAAAGAGCAACGTTTTTCATTACTGTCAGAGTCCACACACAGTGCCATTATGTTTTGCAATGAAGTCGCAGAAATAGAGTTGATGAACACCGATGCACAACATCTCTTTCCTGATTATGCTAAAGCTCGAACCTTGTTTGATTTCATGCCAATTTCTTGTCATCAAGCCATTCAAGATGCTTTGAAGGGCGATGTTGGTGTGGTATTTAACCTCACTATAAATGCACTGGGTCGCATTTATCAGTGGCAAGCGTACTCGTTTAAAAATGAAAAAAACTTCCGCAGCGTTTTGTTTGTTGGTCGTAATATAACACAGGAGACTAGCCTAACGTGGCAACTTAAGCAGCTGCAGCCGTTGTCTTCGTCGGTGATGAAAAGGGTCGACACCGAAGCGATGCTGAATGAGCTTAGGTATCTTGCACAATGGCCTCATGTTATTCACTCCGGCCGCCTGCAAGGCTGGCTCACCTTGTTACTATCGGTGTTTGAAGACATCGCTAATGAGCAAAATGACGGGAGCGGTGTGCCGATAGGTGCGATTTTACGCCAAGAAAGTGAGCGTGTTATGGCCGCAATGGGCGAAGAAGCGAACAGGGTGCAGCTGGATTGCTCTGTGGCAACGGGGCAGACATTAGTGGCGTCCAGCGCGAGCATCAGCGCGTTAGTTCGTGTGTTATTAATGATGGCGATGTCCAATGATATGGCTGAACGTCATTTAACCATGCATTTTGACGGCGACGAATTGGACATTGTCGTGACGAATGACATGGCGTCTAGGCCTCTTTTTGCTTGGATGGTGCGAACCTTACTTGAGTCATTAAACGGACAGCAAAAAACATTACAAAACAATGCGCTACAGCTGAATCTTGTGATTAAGCCAATCCTGTCTTCGGCGTTGCCGTGTGAGTCACCGTGTGAGTTGATGGCTGATCAAGTCGTCGCTTGGGTGGTAAACGACTATCCTTACAGCGATGTTATAGAAGAAACACTTAAACGACTGGGGGTGAGTGTCAAAACCTATGCGTCGACCAATCGTTTTTTTACGCAATCTAACACCCTCATTAAGTATGACGCAGTGCTCATTGGTTGCGATCACGAGATAGAGGCACAACAGGACATGACACAAGTGCTTAAACTCAAGCAGCAGCGAGATCATTTGCCGATTGTTTGGCTTAATCAAACGTCGCTTGCGGAACCAGACTCAAGCGTATTTACGCTGCGAGGGTGCTTTTTTGATTATAATCTGCATCAAGTGTTGCTCAAAGCTTGTGCATTATCGCCCATCGAATTTACTTATACGCATGAGCAACAAGCCGCTTGGCTAATGGTTGGGGGCAGCCGAGTCAGTAAAGCTATTTGGTTTACGGCACTTGAAAAATACCACGTCGCCACACAATGGCTGGCGGATCTGCACAACTATGACGCCGTATTGTCCTATCGCACTGAAGTGATCGTGGTACTGTTGGAGCCTCAACCTGCGGATCGTTTGCGGTTAATTCAGGCGGACTTCCCTAAAGTGCGTTTTTTTTCGCTGCAAAAATGGCCTGAAATGCCAGATAATGTCACTCTTTTTGAGATGAACATGCCGTATTCGAGCGAACAAATACAGCGTTTTACTCAATCACTATTATCACCATTAAACGACTAACCAGATTTTAGGAGCAATACATGAGCGTAATCGGACTGATCGGAGCCATGGACGAAGAAGTTGCCGTCATTAAGGCGTGGATGACACAAGTGCGTGAGCAAACGATCGCGGGCTGTGAGTTTTACGTGGGACAGTTTGAAGGTAAAGACGTGGTGTTGCTGAAATCGGGCATTGGTAAAGTCAATGCGGCGGTATCGACGACCTTGTTACTGTCGCAATTTACCCCCGACTATGTGATTAATATCGGCTCGGCTGGCGGCTATGATACCGACTTAAATGTGGGTGATGTGGTGATCTCCGATGAAGTGCTGCACCACGATGTTGACGTGACGGCGTTTGGTTATGTGATGGGTCAAGTTCCGAATATGCCTGCGACATTTGTGGCGGATGCGGGTCTGGTTCAAAAAGCCAAGGACGCGGTAAAAACGGTAGCCAAAGTACAAGCGAAAACGGGATTGATTGGCACGGGTGACAGTTTTATGAACGACCCGGTTCGAGTGGAAACGGTGCGTGTGACGTTTCCGGCGTTGCTCGCGGTGGAAATGGAAGCGGCGGCGGTGGCGCAGGTGTGTTTTAAATTTGAAACGCCGTTTGTGATTGTTCGGTCTTTGTCTGATATTGCCGGTAAAGCGTCACCTCAAAGCTTCGAAGAGTATCTCTCCGTGGCGGCTGAAAACTCGTCATTGATGATTCAGCAAATGCTCAAGGATAACTAGCGCATGGTGCGACGACAAGAGCAATGGGGAGTGGTCTGTGTTCTTGCTTGTTGTTCTTTACCTGTTTTGGCGGCGCCAGATACTGTTTCAGCGCAAGGCTTACGTGAAGAGCAGCGTGATTTAATTACAGACGATGCGTCGTGGTGGCTAACCTCCCACGAAGATATGTCTAAAACGATAGGCAGTTGGGCCACGAATATCGACGTCTTTTTGTCGGGTGAGTCCAGTTCGCCCCCACCCGAACGCTATTTAAACAGTCGTTTTAATGTTCGTTTTGGCTCGGTATTAGGAGACGGTGCCAGAGCCAGTTTCTTTGATTTTAACGCGCAACTAAAGCTGCCGAATACCCAAGATCGATTACGTTTGGTGATCGAGTCTGAAGCAAGCTCGTTGGCGCCTGAAAGTCTGCAAGGGGAATCTCAGCAGCAGCAGGGCGTCGTGGATTCGGCGCTGCAATCGAGTATTACGACCGCCGTTCGTTACATTAAGGAAGATCTTGGTTTGGATGTGGATGCCGGGGTAAGGGTCAATTTTCCTCTGGATCCATTTTTACGACTTCGTTTTAAGCAAGAAGAAGAGCAAGGGCCATGGCACTGGCGACAGAATCAAGAAGTGTTTGCTTATTATTCCAAAGGGGTTGGGGCGCGTTACGGCGTGGGATTGAGCTACACGGCGCGGCCTAATTTGAACTACAGTACCGATTTTGGCGTCACTTGGCTCGATAAGGAAGGGCTGTTTTACGGGCGTGAAAACCTTATTATTCAGCATCGGCTCGATGATAAAAACCGCCTTGCCTATCAATTAAGTTTTTTGCAATCTGGCGCGTATTCACTCGAGCCAGACAGTTTTCTATACAACATACAATACGAGCGTTTGCTGTACAAAAAATGGCTAATTGGTCAAGTGAAACCACAATATACCCACGACGCAGAAGACGATTATGCTGGTAAATTTTCACTTACTTTGTCGTTGGTGATTTTGCTTGGCCCCGAGTATGTCAATTAACGAGCTATCCTGTTTCGATTTGCGTGTGCGTATTAGATTTGTCGGTAGGGAACTCGTATAATGCGACGCCAGATACTGATTAATGTGTATTGATCACATCGGCTTTTATCAGTACCAATCTATCGCTCCCAAGAGAATACGTCATGAGACCGGATCAAATCCAACCAGAAATGTATGAAAAGCAGCTGCGCGACAAGCAGTCTGACCTTGCCAAATTGATGGCAACCTTGTCATTGCCTGAGATGGAAGTGTATGCGAGTGAGCCGTCCTATTACCGTATGCGCGCTGAGTTTCGTATCTGGCATGATGGCG
The DNA here is from genome assembly GCF_008122525.1 of Marinomonas sp. IMCC 4694. Classification (NCBI taxonomy): domain Bacteria; kingdom Pseudomonadati; phylum Pseudomonadota; class Gammaproteobacteria; order Oceanospirillales; family Oceanospirillaceae; genus Marinomonas; species Marinomonas sp. IMCC 4694. Next base: position 3,351,630 of record NZ_VSRV01000001.1, on the reverse strand, counting down.
ATGACTTATTTTACGCCATGTTTGATTCAGCTGACCCTAGAACTCCGATCCGTACCGATCAATTTTTAGCCGCGTCAACCTTGATTAATGAGCTGATGCCACAACTACTCGACGCGGTGCGCGATAACCCGATCTTGCGCCATAAGCTCTTTCAGGTGGATTTTTTAACCACCACCACTGGCGAAGCCCTTATTAGTCTGCTGTACCACAAGCCCATCGATGACGAATGGAACGCGGCGGCGCAAGCATTAAATAAAGCTTTTCCGGTGTGTCATTTCATTGGCCGTAGCCGAAAGAAAAAGCAAATTTTAACCCGTGACTTTGTCATGGAAACTCTCACCGTTCACGGTCAAAAATTTCATTATCAACAAGTCGAAAATAGCTTCACTCAGCCTAACGCGGGCATCAGTGAAAAAATGCTCGAATGGGCGTTGGACGTGACAAAAGACGCTTCTGGTGATTTGCTGGAAATGTATTGCGGGAACGGCAATTTTTCCATTCCTTTGGCGCGTCAATTTGATCGCGTTGTGGCAACAGAAATATCGAAAGTTTCGGTAAACTCAGCGCAACTTAATATCGCCATGAATGGCATGGATAATGTCCAAGTGGTGAAAATGGCCAGTGAAGATGTATCGGCAGCGCTGAATGGGGATACTGAATTGCCAAAGAGTTTGCTGCAAGCGGGTGTGAGTGAGTTGTCGCCGTCTGTGGTATTGGTCGATCCGCCACGGGCAGGATTAGACGATGCGACGGTAGAGCTAGTGCGTAAAATCGACGCTATCTTGTATATTTCCTGCAACCCAGAAACCTTAAAAGCCAACTTAGAAGCGTTATCAAGCACGCATGATGTGGTTCGTTATGCCATGTTTGATCAGTTCCCGTATACGCATCATGTGGAAACAGGCGTGTATTTACAACGTAGGGTCTCGTGTTGAGTGCCCACAATAGATGAATTACCCTAGCGTTTGTTATGAGTTTTGCTCCTGTCATAATGAATGACATTCCTTTGCTGGCGTTAGGTTGAGCATCATTTTGTGTTAATATAGATGTACTTTTTCCCCCACCATAAAACAGAGAAGTCAATCGAGCCATGAGTAATAACTCTCTAGACAAAGACAAAATTAAAATCTTGTTATTAGAAGGCGTTCATCAATCAGCATTGGATGCCTTGCAAGAAGCCGGTTACAGCAACATTGAGTACCATAAAACCGCCTTGGCGGAAGATGAGTTGATCGAGAAAATCGCCGATGCGCATTTTATCGGTATTCGATCCCGCACTCAGCTAACGGCAAACGTGTTAGAACACGCCAATCGATTGGTTGCCATTGGTTGTTTCTGTATTGGTACAAATCAAGTTGATCTCGATGCCGCGAGTGAGAAAGGCATTGTTGTCTTCAATGCCCCTTACTCAAACACCCGCAGCGTGGCTGAACTTGTGCTTGGTCAATTGATCTTATTACTTCGCGGTATTCCCGCGAAAAACGCCGCTTGTCATCGTGGTGGTTGGATCAAATCGGCTGCAGGGTCTTTTGAAACACGCGGTAAGCGTTTAGGTATTATTGGTTACGGCAGCATAGGTACACAGCTCAGTGTATTGGCTGAATCGTTAGGCATGGAAGTATGTTTTTACGACATAGTAACAAAGTTGCCATTAGGGAATGCGCGCCAGATCAAGAGTCTAAAAGAATTACTTTCTACCAGTGATATTATCAGTTTGCATGTGCCGGAAACTCATTCAACTAAGTTGATGATCGGTGCGAAAGAAGTGTCTCAAATGAAGAAGGGCTCTATCTTCATTAACGCATCGCGCGGTACTGTTGCGGATTTAGATGCCGTGGCAGAAGCGCTTAAGTCGGGAGATTTAGGTGGCGCTGCGGTAGATGTTTTCCCTGTTGAGCCAAAAGGTAACGACGAAGAGTTTATCTCGCCATTACGTGGCTTGGATAATGTGATTCTAACGCCTCACATTGGCGGCAGCACCATGGAAGCGCAAGAAAACATTGGCGTTGAAGTGGCTGAAAAATTGATTAAATACTCGGATGTAGGCACCACAACCGCCGCGGTTAACTTCCCAGAAGTGGCTTTGCCGGCACAAGCTGACAATCATCGTATTCTTCACATCCATGAAAACCGCCCTGGTGTGTTGTCTAAAATCAACGCTATTTTCTCTGAGCACAATATTAACATCACTGGTCAATACCTTCGTACCACGGAGAAGTTAGGTTACATGGTGATGGACGTTGACGCGGAAGAAGGCGAGCTTGCACTTGAAAAAGTACGCGAAGTAGAAGGCACTGTGAAAGCGCGTGTTTTGTTTTAGACACTTAACGTTTTAATGGATTCATGGCCTAGGTCTTGATCATAAAAATCCAGCTTCGGCTGGATTTTTTGTGTCTGTAGTTGTGCTTTTGCTTTTGCTTTTACAACAACGGGTTATTTGATCCCCAAGGTTGTGGTGATGTCTTGGATTTTCTGCTGAATAGTATGAGTGACGCTGGTCATGAAGGCTTCAGATTCATTGGCCTGTTGTTTTACTTTCACCACCGTTTGGTTAAGTTGATTCATCCCCATTTTTTGTTCGGCGGCATAGCCAGTCGCTTTTTGCGCTAAATGGCTAGACTGCTTAGATTTCTCAAGAATGTCTTGTGCAGACTCACCTAATGCTCGGGTTAGGCTTATTTGTTCAGTAGACGCGTTTTCGATGAGCGTCAGATTTTGCTTAAGTTGCCCCGTAGCGGAAGTAAGGCGGGAAAATATGTGGGTGATTTCTTCTAAGGATTGTTGGGTGCGGCTGGATAGGTTTCTGACTTCCGACGCGACCACAGCGAATCCTCGACCGTGTTCCCCAGCGCGCGCGGCTTCAATGGCGGCGTTTAGAGCGAGTAAATTGGTTTGCTCGGATATGTCTTTTATACCTCCCACAATAGAAGAGGCGCTGGACACAGAGCTTTCTAAGTTCAACAAGGCGCTTTGGCTATGAATCAAACGATCTATGGTGGTTTGGTTGGCAAGATCCAAAGAGGCGGCTTGCTCAACACTGTAAGTCATGGCGATATTGGTTTCTCGGGCATAAGTTTCTACTTCACGTGCTCTTACTTCTGCCTTGTTAGCGAGCACTTCAATTTGCTTTGATCTATCAAGGGTATGATCAAGCTCTCTATTCGAAGCAGTGCTCAGTTCGTGAACTTGGCTGAAGGCATTAAGCATGTCGTTAAGCGAGACTGAAATATTACTTAACTCGGTGTCTCTTTGTTGTCGTTGAACGGCGATTTGCTCCAAATAGCGGTTTAAATAATGCGCCACGTCAGACAGCTCATTTTTATTATTACCTACCTTTAGAGTATGAATATTTTGGTGCTCTACCAGCTCTTTAACCGCGGTGTACAGTTCTTTTGCGCTCTTTACAACGACGTTATTTTGAAATATATGGACAAGTATCGTAGTTAAAATCATCAGAATGACAAACCCTGAAAAAGCCAAAAGCGTCTGTTGTTGAGTTACTTTTGCGTTGGTCTGAATGTCTAGGCTGCCCGCTTTTACGATATCTTCCAGCTGGCGGATGAGCACCCGTATTTTTGTTTGTGCTAATTGAGCTTGCTGAACAGTGTTTAGGCTTGTGTCGACGTCTTTCAAGTATCGAATAGACCAGCTATGTAATTCATTTTTCACCTCTTCCAGAGGGTCTAATAAATCGTCATCATTTTCGGTTGCCCATCCCATCATGGTGGACAGGTCATTGTTGGTGTGGTTCGTTTTTTTGACGTTAAGGTTGAGAATAGGCAGCGCGTTTAGGTCGGCAAGATGAGATTGAAAGGTAGCGATAGTGCGTTCTAGTAGCACTCGGTTGCCATCGGTACTGGTTCCTAAATACGCATTTTTAACGGTGTCTAATTGTGCTAATCCTACGTACAGTTTTGCCTCCGCAGCTAAATAGGGGGCGGCGGCTACCAAGCCATTCTTCGCCTGAAATTGCTGAACTTTGTCGTTCAGATTATCCAGCGACAGGCGCATTTGAAGTGCATTGTTTTCTATAAGAGCGTAAGGGGCCCCCGATAACTTGCCCGCGGCTCTTATGTCTGATTTAAGACTCCCTTCAATTAAAGTAAGTTGTTCATTAATAGGTTTTTTGACGTCATCTGGCAGCGTCGCTAGTGTGGTGCGAATGTCTTGTTCAATAAATTCTTGGGTGGGAATTAAGAGTGATGCTTCTCCAGAAGATAAATAGGTTTCAATCTGTTGTTTCAGCGTAACGGATGATTGCTCCCAGACCTTTGTATAGGTGTGACTTTGTTCAAAAGCGTTGCGAAACGTCATCAAGCTCCAAAGTAACAAGGCAATGAGCATGGCGGCAATGACGAGATAACTTATCGTTGTAGTTCGTGTGACATGAGATATTTTCAATCGGAAACCTGCTGTTGTTTTTACAATAAGAGTATTGACGCTACCTTAATCTGAGCATGTGACAAAAATGTGACAGCTCAGTATTAGAAAACACTCAAACGTTTACTTTTGCAGGAAAGAGGAAGGCCAAAAACGTCATTGTATTGACTGTTTACGTCTTTCATTGCATTAATCCTGACTATTTGGAAAAAAAGCTTTCATGGTCACTTTTTCGTCACTATTTTGTATTAAAGTAAAAACGTTATTAAACGTGCGTTTAATTACTTTGTGCTCTGGGCGTCGTCACGCCTTTCCATGACATTGTCAGACTGATATCAATCTGTAGGAGTTTAAGAATGACTATTTCTCGTCGCCAATTTGTGAAAGGCGCTTCTGTCGCGGGGGCGGTCGCCGCGACCCCATTTGCTATGAATAGCGCCATTGCGGCAAACAAAGAACTGCGTATATACGCGTGGGCGGGCTACATTACCGATGAAATGCTGGCCGACTTTAAAGCCAAAACCGGTATCAATGCCACGTTTACGCCGTACGGTACGAACGATGAATTGATGAATTCCTTGCGTGCCACTGACGGCACGGGCTTTGACATCATTATGCCAACGGTTGACCGTGTACCGGGCTATGTGGACTACGAATTAGTGCAACCGCTGGATGTGAAACGCATTAATTGGAATGGGTGTTTAGACAGTGCGGTAGCGGGATCCGAAGTGGGTGGCGTGGTCAACGGTAAACGGTATTTTGCGCCCTCTGATTGGGGAACAGAGGCGATTGCGTACCATACCGATTACGCCAAAGTAGACCCTAAAAACATAAGTTATGGCGATTTATGGTTGCCTGAAAACGCAGGCGGCGTGACGGTTCGTGGTCATTCAGCGCTCGTGGGCATCGGTTTGTGGCTAGAAAAAGCCGGCAAGTTACCTTTCCCATTACTGGATTCCTACAAAAACGAAAAAGCCATGCGGGCAAATTTCGAAGTGATCTTAAAAGTCGCGGCAGAGCATAAGAGCGCCATTGCGCAATTCTGGTCGACTGAAAACGAAGCACAGGGCGCGTTCAGAACCAATGGCGCGATTATTGGCCAAACGTGGGACAGCACGGCATTTAGACTTAAATCGGAAGGCGAGCTTATCGCTTATGGCGCACCAAAAGAAGGGGCGCTGGCGTGGATGGAAGGCTTTGTTATCCCGAAAAATGCCAACAATGTGGATTCAGTATATGAATTCATTAATTGGTATTACACGCCAGAGTCTGGCGCCATGTTCGTAAAAGCAACCGGTTACAACTCAACCGCCAAAGGCGCCGATGCTTTGTTGCCAGCCGAAACCAAGCAGTTCTTTCAAGATTCTTACCGCGAACAAGATTTGGCGAATCTGTGGTGGTGGCCAATTCAAGAACCTTGGTACGTGGCACTGCGTAACGAATATCAAGATCGCTATTTGTCAGCGTAACGAAAAAAGCCCCTTGCGATTTTTTTGTTGCTAGGGGCTTTTTTGTATCACATTCTTTTATCAAATAATAAGCGAGAGAAGCATGGACAGCAGTGTTCACCTAGATAACATTATCATGCAGTTTGGTGACTTCACCGCCATACAAAAAACCGATCTAAAAATAGAATCGGGTGAGTTTTTTAGTTTCTTAGGGCCCTCTGGTTGCGGTAAAACCACGATTTTAAACATGATCAGCGGTTTTTTAGACCCAACAAAAGGCGATATTAAAATTGGTGGGCAAAGCATGCACGCTGTGCCGGCGAATAAACGTCCTACCTCGATGATTTTTCAAAACCTCGCCCTGTTTCCATTAATGACCGTCGCCGAAAACATTGAATTTGGCCTCGAAGTACGCGGTGTTTCGAAAAGTGAGCGAAAAAAAGCCTCTGACCGATTATTGGAACTGGTTGCATTACAAGGCAGTGCTGACAAAAAGATATCGGAATTATCGGGTGGGCAAAAGCAGCGTATCGCCATTGCGCGGGCGTTGGCGGTTGAGCCGCAGGTTTTGTTATTAGATGAGCCTCTGTCAGCGCTGGATCTTAAACTGCGTCAGCATATGCGCACCGAGTTAAAAGAGATTCAACGTAAAACCGGCATTACTTTTATCTATATTACCCACGATCAAGGGGAAGCCTTGACCATGTCGGATCGCGTCGCCGTGATGTCAGCGGGTAAAATCCAACAAGTAGCTGATCCTATTACCTTATACCGTGATCCCCATACGGCGTTTGTGGCGTCTTTTGTAGGTGAAAACAACGGTATACGGGGTAAGGTCACAGAAACAAATGACACACTGACCACTTTGGATTGTGGTCCATTGGGAGCATTAAAAGGTCGAACTCAAGGGCGATTGCAGTTGGGTGATGAAGCGACTGTGTTCATTCGTCCAGAACATTTTCGTTTGCAGGCTGAAAACGGCATGCACACCTTGCAGGCGATCATTGAGGAAGTGAACTTTGAAGGCGCGTATTTGACCCTAAACGCCAACACTTCGACCGATCAGACTCTGTCGATTCAGTTAGGAACACACCAGTTCTCTGAAGCGTTGAAAAAGGGCGCTGCGGTAAGTTTGTCTTATAAAGAAGAAGATGCCATTGTCATTGCGGGAGACGATCATGTTTAGTCAACTTAAAGCGCGCTTCGGCAGTGGCTTAGCGGTTGGCATTGTCGGCATGATTGCGATTTGGCTGGTGGGCATGGTGATTTTACCGCAGCTTCTGATGGTCGATTATTCGTTTCGCCCCAACTTATTACCAGCCGACATAGGTGGGCCAAAAGACACTTACTCGCTGACCAACTACGAAACCCTGTTTAATAACCAAATACATCTGAAAATCTTCTTCAAAACCATCTGGTCGAGCGTCCTAGTTACTACGATTACCTTGTTAGTCAGTTACCCCATTGCTTTTTATTTGGCAAAAGTAGCGACGCCTCAAAAAGCGGCGCTGTGCTTGTTGTTGCTGGTTATTCCTTTTTGGATCAATGAAATACTGCGCACCTTTTCTTGGTACATCATTTTAGCCTACAAGGGGCCGTTGAATGCATTGTTGCTTGGGCTGGGGATTATTGATCGTCCGGTGCGTTTTTTATCGGGTGACGGTGGGGTGCTGATCGGTATGGTGTACGCCTACATTTTGTTTATGATTTTTCCCATTTACAACGCCATCGAAAGTTTAGACACCAACCAAATCAAAGCCGCTCGTAACTTAGGCGCGGGTTGGATTCGCACTCATTGGCGAGTGATCATCCCTCACGCTAAACCCGGTATCGCCACAGGGTGTGTGATGACTTTTATGTTGGCCGCAGGCAGTTACGCGGTGCCGGCCTTGTTGGGCTCACCGGGCAGTCGTTGGTTTACCCAAATCATTTATAACTGGTTTTTTGAAGGGGGCGATTGGAACCAAGGTGCAGCGTACGCTTTTATTTTGTTATTAATGTGTATTGGTTTTATCGCGTTGGTCATGCGCGTCTTTAAAGTAGGTTTGGGAGACATTGCCAAATGAAATCTGACACCATCATGCGTTGGGGTGTGCGCTTTTATATAGGCGTTTTCTTTTTGTACCTGTTTACACCGCTGATTATTATGGGATTGGCGACTTTTAATGATAGCCGATTTCCAACCGTATCCCCTTGGAAAGGCGCCACGTTAAAATGGTTTGCTGCCTTGGCGGAAGATGGCGCTATGTGGACGGCGTTGTGGACGAGTATCGTTGTTGCAGCAGGCGTGCTTGTTGTTGCCGTACCGATTGGTATTTGTTGTGCGCTGTTTCTATCGACCGTACAAGGGAAGGGCAAAACCTTTATTTATTCTTTGATGATGTCACCCCTGTTAACGCCTGGGGTGATCGTTGGGATTTCGACATTGATTTTCTGGAAAGGTTTATCGGTGAGCGGCGGTGTGTTTTTAACGGTAGTAGCGCAAACCACCTTTATTGCGGCGTACGTCATGTTGATGGTATTGGCTCGGTTGCAGCGTTTTGACAGAACGCTTGAAAATGCCGCATTGAGTTTAGGGGCAACCCAGTGGCAAGCTTTTCGCCGTATTTTATTGCCGTATTTGAAGCCGGCGATTATTTCCGCAGCAGCGATCGCGTTTCTTCAGTCGTTTGAAAATTACAATACGACTTTATTTGTGAAAGGGTACGACACTACCTTGACTGTTTATATCGCTTCTAAAGTGCGCACGGGATTAACGCCAGCGGTTAATGCACTCGGTTTGGTGATGATCTCAATGACTATTTTGTTGGCGGTAGTCTATGAATGGAAGCGACGCCGAGAAGCTAAGCAGAGCATACAATAGTGAAAGAGCCGACACTGATAAGTCTGTTTTGTGTGCAAACGATGGGTGTATTTATCTATATTGATCGATAAATAAGCGCTTTTAAGAAAAAAGCCAGTAGATTTCGATTAAATCGTCATTTATTGGTTTTTTTGTTTAAAAAGGGTTGCACAGAAAATTCTGGAATGTATTATACGCACCCACTGACACGGAGAACGACGCAAGCAAAGGTTTGAAACTTACTAAGGTAAGTAAGTTTAACGACACGTCAGCACGCTCTTTAAAATAGATAATCAGATAATTTGTGTGGGCGCTCGCTGGAGGCTTCAGAAGATTGACATGGTTGCTTAGTTTACTAAGTGGTTGTGAGCGATCAAAAAAATTGAAGTCTTACGAGAGTCTACAAGCAATCGCTTTATGTTGGTTTGTTGTCTTAGGATGATGGACTGATTAAGTTAAATTGTTAGTGTAAAGATTTGAGTGAGCAAACTTTTAACTGAAGAGTTTGATCATGGCTCAGATTGAACGCTGGCGGCAGGCTTAACACATGCAAGTCGAGCGGAAACGAAGGTAGCTTGCTACCAGGCGTCGAGCGGCGGACGGGTGAGTAACGCGTAGGAATCTGCCTAGTAGAGGGGGACAACATGTGGAAACGCATGCTAATACCGCATACGCCCTGAGGGGGAAAGGAGGGGATCACTTGTGACCTTCCGCTATTAGATGAGCCTGCGTGAGATTAGCTAGTTGGTAGGGTAAAGGCCTACCAAGGCGACGATCTCTAACTGGTCTGAGAGGATGACCAGTCACACTGGGACTGAGACACGGCCCAGACTCCTACGGGAGGCAGCAGTGGGGAATATTGGACAATGGGCGCAAGCCTGATCCAGCCATGCCGCGTGTGTGAAGAAGGCCTTAGGGTTGTAAAGCACTTTCAGGGGTGAGGAAGGGTGAGTCGCTAATATCGACTTATCTTGACGTTAGCCCCAGAAGAAGCACCGGCTAACTCTGTGCCAGCAGCCGCGGTAATACAGAGGGTGCAAGCGTTAATCGGAATTACTGGGCGTAAAGCGCGCGTAGGTGGTTTGTTAAGTCTGATGTGAAATCCCAGGGCTCAACCTTGGAATGGCACCGGATACTGGCTAGCTAGAGTATGGTAGAGGGGTGTGGAATTTCCTGTGTAGCGGTGAAATGCGTAGATATAGGAAGGAACATCAGTGGCGAAGGCGACACCCTGGACTAATACTGACACTGAGGTGCGAAAGCGTGGGGAGCAAACAGGATTAGATACCCTGGTAGTCCACGCCGTAAACGATGTCTACTAGCCGTTGGGTTGTAATGACTTAGTGGCGCAGCTAACGCAATAAGTAGACCGCCTGGGGAGTACGGCCGCAAGGTTAAAACTCAAATGAATTGACGGGGGCCCGCACAAGCGGTGGAGCATGTGGTTTAATTCGACGCAACGCGAAGAACCTTACCTACTCTTGACATCCACAGAAGCCGAAAGAGATTTTGGTGTGCCTTCGGGAACTGTGAGACAGGTGCTGCATGGCTGTCGTCAGCTCGTGTTGTGAAATGTTGGGTTAAGTCCCGTAACGAGCGCAACCCTTATCCTTATTTGCCAGCACTTCGGGTGGGAACTTTAAGGAGACTGCCGGTGACAAACCGGAGGAAGGTGGGGACGACGTCAAGTCATCATGGCCCTTACGAGTAGGGCTACACACGTGCTACAATGGCGTATACAGAGGGCGGCGAGCTAGCGATAGTGAGCGAATCCCAGAAAGTACGTCGTAGTCCGGATTGGAGTCTGCAACTCGACTCCATGAAGTCGGAATCGCTAGTAATCGTGGATCAGAATGCCACGGTGAATACGTTCCCGGGCCTTGTACACACCGCCCGTCACACCATGGGAGTTGATTGCTCCAGAAGTAGCTAGCTTAACCCTTCGGGGATGGCGGTTACCACGGAGTGGTCAATGACTGGGGTGAAGTCGTAACAAGGTAGCCCTAGGGGAACCTGGGGCTGGATCACCTCCTTAAACGATAGAAACCTCTGGTGAGCGTTCACACAAATTATCTGATGATACTCTTGATGAATGGTCTTATTCATCAGCCTGTATGATATCTATTTAAAGATTAGGATAGAGTCCTAAGCAAGACACTACGTCATCTTACGCCTTCGGTGTTGGGTGATTTTTAGTCTCTGACTTAGTGCTTTGCACTAAACTTGCTCTTTAACAATTCGAATTTTGAAATAACGATAAATCAAGCGTTAAACCGGTGGAAGCTCACTTTAACCTAGTGACTTCTATTATCGTAAATCCAGAGGGGTACAAAAGCCCTTTGGTATGTGATTCTAAAATACATAAGAACAAACCTTGTTTGATTTTATGAAAACTATTTTGGGTTATATGGTCAAGTGACCAAGCGTGCACGGTGGATGCCTTGGCAGTCAGAGGCGATGAAGGACGTGGTAATCTGCGAAAAGCTTGGGGGAGTCGATAAACAGACTGTGATCCCAAGATGTCCGAATGGGGAAACCCACTCTACTTGTAGAGTATCCCACAGTGAATACATAGCTGTGTGGAGGCGAACCCGGGGAACTGAAACATCTAAGTACCCGGAGGAAAAGAAATCAACCGAGATTCCCTAAGTAGCGGCGAGCGAAAGGGGATTAGCCCTTAAGTGGTTTTGGTGTTAGTAGAAGGCTCTGGAAAGAGTCGCCGTAGAGGGTGATAGCCCCGTATACGAAAACACCTTAATCATGAAAACGAGTAGGACGGGACACGTGTTATCCTGTCTGAATATGGGGGGACCATCCTCCAAGGCTAAATACTCCTGACTGACCGATAGTGAACCAGTACCGTGAGGGAAAGGCGAAAAGAACCCCTGTGAGGGGAGTGAAATAGATCCTGAAACCGTGTACGTACAAGCAGTGGGAGCGGACTTGTTCCGTGACTGCGTACCTTTTGTATAATGGGTCAACGACTTATTTTCAGTAGCAAGGTTAAGCATGTAGTGGAGCCGTAGGGAAACCGAGTCTTAATAGGGCGTTTAGTTGCTGGGAATAGACCCGAAACCGGGCGATCTATCCATGAGCAGGTTGAAGGTTGGGTAACACTAACTGGAGGACCGAACCCACATCCGTTGAAAAGGCTGGGGATGACTTGTGGATAGGAGTGAAAGGCTAATCAAGCTCGGAGATAGCTGGTTCTCCTCGAAAGCTATTTAGGTAGCGCCTCGTATCTCACCATTGGGGGTAGAGCACTGTTTGGGCTAGGGGGTCATCCCGACTTACCAACCCCATGCAAACTCCGAATACCAATGAGTGCAATTACGGGAGACACACAGCGGGTGCTAACGTCCGTTGTGGAAAGGGAAACAACCCAGACCGTCAGCTAAGGTCCCAAAGTTACAGTTAAGTGGGAAACGATGTGGGAAGGCTTAGACAGCTAGGAGGTTGGCTTAGAAGCAGCCATCCTTTAAAGAAAGCGTAATAGCTCACTAGTCGAGTCGGCCTGCGCGGAAGATATAACGGGGCTAAAACTGTACACCGAAGCTACGGATGCTTAATTGCTGTTTACAGTAATGGGCATGGTAGAGGAGCGTTCTGTAAGCCGTTGAAGGTCAAGCTGTAAGGCAGGCTGGAGGTATCAGAAGTGCGAATGTTGACATGAGTAACGATAAGGGGAGTGAAAAACTCCCCCGCCGGAAGACCAAGGTTTCCTGTCCCATGTTAATCAGGGCAGGGTGAGTCGGCCCCTAAGGCGAGGCAGAAATGCGTAGTCGATGGGAAACAGGTTAATATTCCTGTACTCGTGCATATTGCGATGGAGAGACGGAGAAGGCTAGGCCAGCACAGCGATGGTTGTCTGTGTTTAAGGCGGTAGGTTGGGTGCTTAGGCAAATCCGGGCACCCCCCTTTAGTGGGAAGACCGAGAACTGACGACGAGCCCTCTTTTGGGTGAAGTGGTTGATGCCATGCTTCCAGGAAAAACTTCTAAGCTTCAGATATGCAGGAACCGTACCCCAAACCGACACAGGTGGTCAGGTAGAGAATACCAAGGCGCTTGAGAGAACTCGGGTGAAGGAACTAGGCAAAATGGTACCGTAACTTCGGGAGAAGGTACGCCGGTTAGTGTGAAGGACTTGCTCCGTAAGCATTGATCGGTCGAAGATACCAGGTGGCTGCGACTGTTTATTAAAAACACAGCACTCTGCAAACACGAAAGTGGACGTATAGGGTGTGACGCCTGCCCGGTGCTTGAAGGTTAATTGATGGGGTTAGCGCAAGCGAAGCTCTTGATCGAAGCCCAAGTAAACGGCGGCCGTAACTATAACGGTCCTAAGGTAGCGAAATTCCTTGTCGGGTAAGTTCCGACCTGCACGAATGGCGTAACGATGGCCACACTGTCTCCACCCGAGACTCAGTGAAATTGAAATCGCAGTGAAGATGCTGTGTATCCGCGGCTAGACGGAAAGACCCCGTGAACCTTTACTATAGCTTCACAGTGAACTTTGAACCTACTTGTGTAGGATAGGTGGGAGGCTTTGAAGCGGTGACGCCAGTTACCGTGGAGCCACTCTTGAAATACCACCCTGGTATGTTTGAGGTTCTAACTCAGGTCCCTTATCGGGATCGAGGACACTGTGTGGTGGGTAGTTTGACTGGGGCGGTCTCCTCCCAAAGAGTAACGGAGGAGCACGAAGGTGTGCTCAGCATGGTCGGAAATCATGCATAGAGTGTAAAGGCAAAAGCACGCTTAACTGCGAGACAGACACGTCGAGCAGGTACGAAAGTAGGTCTTAGTGATCCGGTGGTTCTGTATGGAAGGGCCATCGCTCAACGGATAAAAGGTACTCCGGGGATAACAGGCTGATACCGCCCAAGAGTTCACATCGACGGCGGTGTTTGGCACCTCGATGTCGGCTCATCACATCCTGGGGCTGAAGCCGGTCCCAAGGGTATGGCTGTTCGCCATTTAAAGTGGTACGCGAGCTGGGTTTAGAACGTCGTGAGACAGTTCGGTCCCTATCTGCCGTGGACGTTTGAGATTTGAGAGGAGCTGCTCCTAGTACGAGAGGACCGGAGTGGACGAACCTCTGGTGTTCCGGTTGTCACGCCAGTGGCATTGCCGGGTAGCTATGTTCGGACGGGATAACCGCTGAAAGCATCTAAGCGGGAAGCCTCCCTTAAGATAAGATCTCACTGGGACATAAGTCCCCTAAAGAGCCGTTCGAGACTAGGACGTTGATAGGTTGGGTGTGTAAGTGCTGTGAGGCATTGAGCTAACCAATACTAATTGCTCGTGAGGCTTGACCATATAACACCAAAGTGGTTTTTAGATGAGAAGAGAAAAAAAACTCAAATCATCAGAATGAGACACATAGAATTGCGATAAAGCATCAACCATGATGAACATCGGTTTAACCTTGATTACGTTATTTCAAAACAAGAATTGTTGAAGATCAAGCATCCTATTCGCGTGAAAACGCAAACAGAATTGCTTGACGATCATAGAGGCGTTGAACCACCTGATCCCATCCCGAACTCAGAAGTGAAAAGCGCCATCGCCGATGGTAGTGTGGGAGATCCCATGTGAGAGTAGGTCGTCGTCAAGCTTTAAACACTAAGAAGCCCTGATAGCTAACGCTGTCAGGGTTTTTTTATGCCTGAAATAACTTAATAATCTATGCAGCTTACATGCCTCTTGCTCTGCCCGTGACTGGCGCCTGTCTCGTCCCTCGACGCGTCGGCGTCACTGGCAGAGCAAGACGCTTATTACTGTGTATTTTGGCTGTCGTGCTCGGTCTCTGCTTGTTCAACAGCCCATTCGCCAGCGGCTTCAACGGCAATGGGGGAGGCGGTAGGTAGGACGCCGAGGTAACTTTCGGATTCTTCTATTGAAACCGTTGAATAGTTCTGTGTCATGCAATAAAGAGCATAAAGCGCGATGGCGGAAAAGGTGATGCAGAGCATGAGCCAAAATGCAGATGGTCCAAAGTGTTGCATTGCCCAGCCAGTAGTCAAAGGTCCTATAATAGCTCCTAATCCGAAGGTGAAGACTAAGCCTCCAGAGGCGGCTGGCATGTCGTTAGGATCGAGGGAGTCGTTTGTGTACGCCAAGAATAAGGCATAAAGTGGCGTGGTGACGCCACCCGCAAAAAAAGCCGCTGCCATTAATGTCCATAGCTGGTTGCTAGGCAGGATGCCCGTTAGACAAGATAAGCCACCTGCGCAGGATGCAAAGAGTATGAGTTTGCGTCTGTCCATTCTATCAGACAGCCAGCCGATAGGGTATTGCATCAGCAATGCGCCGATGAAAAGCATGGCAATAAATAGGGCAATGTTGTTTTTTGACATACCTATCTGGCTGCCAAATACCGCTCCCATACCCGATTGAGTGGCGTATACGCTGCCTAGTAGAAAAATACCGACTGTGCCTAAAGGCGCGCTGTTAAATAGTTGTCGTAATGGCATGGGTTGAGCCACTACAACTGCCGGGACAGAAGCGACAGATAAGAGAATAGGGGCGAAGGATATAGAGACAAGAATGGATGCGCAAATAAACAACACAGAGGTTTGTGCGTCGCCGAGTGTTAGTAGGCCTTGTGCACCGATAATGCCCAGTGTTTGGGCTATCATGTAAGCAGAAAGAATCTTCCCCCGCGTTTCATTAGTGGCGGCATCGTTTAGCCAGCTTTCTGCGGCGACGTAAATGCCAGACATGCAAAAGCCGACTAAGAGCCTTAATACAGTCCACAGCCAAGACTCAGTTAACAGTGGGAAAGCAATCAGCCCCGCTGACATGAAA
Source organism: Marinomonas sp. IMCC 4694 (assembly GCF_008122525.1). Classification (NCBI taxonomy): domain Bacteria; kingdom Pseudomonadati; phylum Pseudomonadota; class Gammaproteobacteria; order Oceanospirillales; family Oceanospirillaceae; genus Marinomonas; species Marinomonas sp. IMCC 4694. The sequence goes on along the minus strand of NZ_VSRV01000001.1, from coordinate 3,336,149 downwards.
CTGCCCAGCGCGGCAAAAACGCGGACATGCCCAACTCGACGAATAAGAAAGGGCGTAAAACGCGCACCTAAGAGAAACCCGACAAAATAGCCAGATGTGACGATCGCGAGTTCTGTAGACGAAAACCCTTCAATGCCGCCACGTAAGCCAATCAAGGTAAAGTGCATGCCATTTCCCAGCATAATAAGGACAATGCCCAGTAATAACGGCCAGACCTTGTATAATATTTGGGTCATCACATATCCTTATTTTTACGCGTTTATAAAAAACCAATGTAGCGTCCTATAGAAAGGGTTGTGACGCTGACACCGTCAGTCTTTTGCCTGTTAACGTCGTGTTATTCAGATGGTTAGTTGAAAACTAATGGACATAAAAAAGCCCCGAGTGCGCGAGCATTCGAGGCTTTCATTGTTGATGTATCGCTTACAGGTCAGCGATGAGTTTTGCTTTGTTAGCTATTACGGCGAGCCGCGATTTCTTCGCGACGTACTCGTTGTGCTAGTTTGTCTAGAATGCCGTTGACGTATTTGTGGCTTTCGGTTGCGCCAAAGCCTTTTGCAAGTTCTACGCTTTCGTTGATGGCAACACGGTAAGGTACGTCTAAACGTTGCGACAATTCGAATGAGCCGATGCGCATGATGGCTAATTCAATAGGGTCTAATTCGCTTAATGGACGATCTAAAAGTTCTTCAAATAGGTTGTCTAGTTTCTTTGCGCTGGCCGTAACGCCTTGCAATAACTCGCGAAAATACAGTTTATCGCAAGCATTCATTTCCTGCTCTTCATTCATTACGAACTGTGTTTCTATCTCACTAATCGCGGACTGGTTCATCTGCCACTGATAGACTGCTTGTAATGCCAAACGACGAGAAGCGCTGCGCATTTGCGAACGAGAAGGCTTCTTTTCCTTGCGTTTCGGTGCTGGATTTTGGTCGTTTGTTGTTTCCATTTCGCTCATTTTTTGCCTCAATTATCCAGACGACGCTGCCATTTGGGCAGGCGTTTTGTCTGTTTAGAAGTCGCTTTGATAGTTTTTACGTTCATTCCGGTCAAAGCAACAGGTATAGGGTAGATCTTGGTTGACGATTATAGCAATTTTTATTCGCCGTTTCTCAACAAAGTCAGTTTTATCTTACTATGCAAAGCGTATTTTTTATTCTTCTAAAAGTGATTCTTCAAAGTCATCGTCTACATAAGTTGGAAGATAGATTAAGCGTATATCTTGGCCGATTTGTCGAACGGATTTCAGCGTCAATTCGACCGCTTCGTCCATGCTGTCTAAAGGTAAGGTAAGCAGGGGGCGAGCACTAGAGCCAAGCAGTTTAGGTGCCATGTAGACGACGATCTCGTCAATAAGCCCCGCTTGCAAGAAACTTCCCGCCAGTTCGGCGCCCGCTTCTAAAAGGACTTCATTAATACCGGCATCAGCAAGTTGTTCCATAGCGTCGAGCAAGTCCAGTCGGCCATCGTGACCACGAGGCGCAAATTTTACGGTGACGCCTTTTTTGGTCAACGTATCCAGATGTTCTGTTTCGACTTCTTCTTCAATGGAGAACAACCACGCTTGCTGCGCTGGGAAGAGAATTTTGGCTTCGGGTACGATAGACAAAGCGGTGTCCATGATCACGCGGATAGGTTGGCGTACGTTTTTAGCATCGGTGTTTTGGTCGTTGCTGTTGATGCGTACTGTCATGCTGGGGTTGTCGGTCAAGACAGAGCCGATGCCTGTGACGATGGCGTCGCTTTGTGCGCGTAGTCGTTGCACATCAAGACGAGCATCTGCGCCGGTAATCCATTGACTTTCGCCTGACGCCATTGCTGTGCGACCATCTAGGCTCATGGCTAATTTGGCGCGAACGTAGGGTAAACCTTCGCGCATACGTTTGATAAAACCTGGATTTAAGGCTTCGCAATCGGCTTCTAAAATAGGCCCTGTGATGGTAATGCCTGCCTTCCTAATTTTGGTTAAGCCGCGCCCTGAAACCTCTGGGTTCGGGTCTTGCATGCCATAAACAAGGTGAGCGATGCCGGCTTTGATTAAGGCGTCTGCGCAGGGTGGAGTTCTGCCGTGATGGCTGCAAGGCTCTAATGTGACGTAGGCTGTCGCGCCGATGACATCATGTGGGTTTGCGTCGGCCAGAGCGTTAACTTCAGCGTGGCCCTCGCCTGCTTTTGCATGAAACCCTTGTCCGATGATCTGCTGATCTTTGACTAGAACACAGCCAACGCGAGGATTTGGGTGTGTTGTGTATAGGCCTTTTTGGGCGAGTTGAATCGCTTTCGCCATCCAGTATTCGTGTGTGTAAAGAGTCATAGTTTATCTTCTTTAGTGGATTCTGATGTCGAGGTAGATGAAGCGCTGGGAGCGGCGCAGCGATTTTCTAAATGATCGATGGCTTCTCGAAATTCACTGATGTCTTTGAAACTTCTATAGACGGAAGCAAAGCGCACATAAGCCACTTGATCAAGCCGTTGCAGCTCTTCCATGACGGCTTCACCCGTCCAGCGAGAGGGCAGTTCACGCTCGCCAGTGGCTTGCATTTTTTCTTTGATGCGAGTGATGGCCGTTTCAATCGCTTCGATGCTAACGGGGCGTTTCTCAATCGCTTTGATGATGCCGTTGCGTAACTTGTCGTCGTCAAAGACTTCTCGGCTGCCGTCACTTTTGATCAGTTTAGGCATTTGTAATTCGGCTACTTCAAAGGTGGTAAAGCGTTCTTGGCATTGGCTACAAGTTCGACGACGGCGTACTTGTGCACCTTCCGATACCAGCCGAGAATCCACGACTTTCGTTTCTTGAGTTCCACAAAAAGGGCATCGCATAGGGCTTCCAATAGGGCTAATTTGGTGTGAGAATGCCCCGATTGAGGCGGTTATTGTCTGCTTTAAATCATATCAACCTCGCCACGATTTAGCTACCGAGCTGGCATGTGCGAATAAGGACGGTTATGCCATTTGCTGAATTATCAGGCTTAGTTGCTGCGCTCTGTTGGACTCTGTCGAGTTTGATGGCTCCGAGTCTAATACAACGCTTTGGCACCATGCGTTTTAACGCAGTGCGTATTGCGATTGCCAGTGCGATTCTGTTAGTGATCAGCGTGATGGGACAGCGTTTTAATGAAGCGTTGTGGCACCATACCGAGGTCGTTATGTTGTCGGGTTTATTGGGGATTTTTATTGGTGATACCTTGCTGTTTAGTGCGGTACACCGCCTTGGTCCACGTCGTACAGGCGTGTTGTTTGCGACCAATGCACCTTTGTCGATAGTATTGAGCTGGTTATTTTTGAATGAGCAATTGACGCTGAGTCAGTTGTTCGCCTGTGGTTTGGTTTTATCGGGCGTGGTGGTGGCGATTTTGTTCGGTAAACGTAGCAATGCGCATGCGTGGGAGCAAACTAAAGGCAAATTAAGTACGGGGATTGTGTTGGCGCTTGGGGCGGCGTTGGGGCAGGCCAGTGGTGCGCTATTGAGTAAGCCGGCGTTGCTCGACGGCGCGGATCCAATTGCGGTGTCGGCGTTGCGTGTCAGTACCGGTGCGATTGCCTTGGCGGTGACGTATCTTCTTTTTTATCGACACAAACAATCGGTTGATGCGATTCCTTTCAATCAACTGACACGTCGAGACTTTGTTGGTATTGCGACATTGGCAACGATTGGTATGGTGATCGGCATGAGCGTGCTGGTTTGGGGCGTAGGGAATGCGAATGTGGGCGTGGTAACCACGTTATCCGCGGTCGTGCCTGTGCTGATTTTACCTGGATTATGGATCACCACCAAACAAAGGCCCACTATGGGCGCATGGGTTGGGGCGTGTTTTGTCGTGATCGGCGCGGCGCTGATTATTCTGCAGTAACAAGATTTGTGCTATTCTTATGGCACTTTTTAGGCACGGTATTCATTCATTTTATTATTCATAGGATAAGTTGATTCTTTATGGCTCAGTTTGTATATAGCATGCATCGCGTTGGGAAAGTGGTTCCTCCTAAACGTGAGATTCTCAAAGACATTTCTCTTTCTTTTTTTCCTGGCGCAAAAATCGGTGTTTTGGGTCTTAACGGTTCTGGTAAATCGACTCTTCTTCGCATCATGGCGGGGGTGGATACCGAGCACAACGGTGAAGCACGTCCCATGCCGGGCATTAAAATCGGCTACTTGGAACAAGAGCCTCAACTTGATCCAGAAAAAAATGTACGCGGTATTGTTGAGGAAGCGTTTGCTGACGTCATTAATGCGATGGCACGTTTGGATGCGGTTTACGCAGAATACGCAGAGCCCGATGCGGACTTTGACGCGCTAGCGAAAGAACAAGGCCAACTTGAAGCTTTGATCGAAGCGAAAGAAGGTCACAATTTAGAGCGTGCGCTCGAAGTCGCGGCCGATGCCCTTCGTCTTCCCCATTGGGATGCCAAAGTAGAGCACCTTTCTGGAGGTGAACGTCGCCGTGTGGCGTTGTGCCGTCTGTTGCTTAACAAGCCCGACATGATCTTACTGGACGAGCCAACCAACCATTTGGATGCCGAATCCGTGGCTTGGTTAGAGCGTTTCTTGAAAGATTATCCGGGCACTGTGGTAGCAATCACCCACGACCGTTACTTCCTCGACAACGCGGCTGGCTGGATTCTGGAACTTGACCGTGGCCACGGTATTCCATATGAAGGCAACTACTCGTCTTGGTTAGAGCAGAAAGACGCTCGACTACAAACCGAAGCGAAACAACAAGCGTCTCATCAAAAAGCGATTAAATCGGAGCTTGAATGGGTTCGCCAAGGCGCCAAAGGTCGTCAGTCTAAATCCAAAGCGCGTTTGGCTCGATTCGAAGAAATGAACTCTCAAGAGTTCCAAGATCGTAACGAAACCAACGAATTGTACATTCCACCAGGGCCGCGCCTTGGTGCTAAAGTCATCGAAATCGAAGGCGTAAGCAAAAGCTTCGAGCATAAGATGTTACTAGAAGACTTCAACATGGTGGTGCCGCAAGGTGCCATCGTCGGTGTGGTCGGTGGTAACGGAGCGGGTAAATCGACTCTGTTCAAAATGATCGCTGGCACGGAAAAACCGGATACAGGTACAGTGACTTTGGGTGAAACCGTGCAGCTGGCTTACGTCGATCAAATGCGTGAACTTGACGGCGACAAAACCGTTTTCGAAGAGATCGCCGATGGCCAAGACATGATCACGGTGAACAATTACAAAGTCGTGTCTCGTGCTTACATTGGTCGCTTTAACTTCAAGGGATCGGATCAACAGAAATTGGTTAAGCATTTGTCTGGTGGTGAGCGTAACCGTTTGCACCTTGCGAAATTGCTGAAAGAAGGCGGCAACGTCTTGCTACTGGATGAGCCGACAAACGACCTTGACGTAGAAACTTTGCGTGCATTGGAAGACGCGCTACTTGCCTTCCCAGGCGCTGCGATTGTTATTTCCCATGACCGTTGGTTCCTTGACCGTATCGCGACGCACATATTGGCGTACGAAGGCGATTCTAAAGCCGTCTTCTTTGAAGGGAACTACGCTGAATACGAAGCCGACTACAAGAAACGGACGGGTAATGAAGCCACACCAACGCGTATTAAATACAAACGTATTGATGCCTAATGTGACTGACGCCACTTCGGTTTAGGTGAAAAAACGAAAGCCGCTTTCAGTCATGAAAGCGGCTTTTTTGGTTGTGTGTTATGAGGTAGTTATGCCGACTTATCCCATTGCGATGAGGTTATGGATGGCATTGGAAATAAGGTCTTTCTTCATGGTGGTGCGGGCAACTGGGCGTTCAAACCAGAAGCTCATCGGTCGATCAAAGCCAATACCGTGCATGTAGTTGTACAAGGCTTTACGCAGGCCTTCGCCTAGCATGTCGTGATCGGTGCCGGTGGGGTCGGTGAAATCCACATCGTTTTCAGCGAAGAGTATCTCTGGACGCTCAGCCAAGGTGATGCCGTATTCTTCTGGATGTAGGCCGATTGGGCTGTGCACTGTGGCGGCGAATCGGTGCCAAAACGCCGACTGGAAACAGCCTTGTTGCATCATTTGGCGCACCATTTCGAGTGCGTCGATAGACTCTTGTTCCGTTTGTGTCGGAAATCCGTACATTAAATAGGCGTGCACCATGACGCCTGCTTCACTGAACCCCTTGGTCACGCGGGCGACTTGCTCGACGCTGACGCCTTTTTTCATCAGTTTGAGCAATCGGTCCGATGCGACTTCCAAGCCGCCGCTGACGGCGATGCAACCAGAGTCGGCCAGTAATTGGCACCGTTTGGGGGTGAAGGTTTTTTCAAAGCGAATATTGCCCCACCAACTGATGACCACGCCCCGTTCGATCAAGCGATTTGCCAGCGCAAAGAGTGCTTTTGGCGGAGCCGCTTCATCAACAAAATGAAAGCCGGTTTGTCCGGTTTCAGCGATCAACGCTTCAATGCGATCCACTAAAATGTCCGCACCGGCAGCGTCATAGCGGTCGATGTAATCCAGACTGACATCACAAAAACTGCATTTACGCCAATAACAACCGTGGGCAATGGTGAGCTTATTCCAGCGGCCATCGCTCCAAATACGGTGCATTGGGTTTAGCATTTCGCACAAAGACAAATATTCCGTTAGCGGTAGACCATCGTATACAGGCGCGCCCACGTCGGTCTGCGGAATATCGTGCAGCTCGGTGTTTTGATTGAGGTGCACATAGGGTTCGCCTTGATCGTTTTCAGCAAGAAAGTAAGTACGCACTAACTCGTCTATTTCTCGTTTTCCGTCGAAAAACTCCAACAGCGTCATAAAGGGGCGTTCGCCATCATCAAGACAGATAAAGTCGACAAACTCAAAAATACGAGGGTCTTTCAGTGCGCGTAATTCGGTGTTTACAAAGCCGCCGCCCATGACAATGGGCAACTCTGGATTGATCGCTTTGCAGGTCTGAGCGATACGCAATGCGCCCAACATGTTGCCGGGAAATGGCACGGTGAGCGCAACAACGCTGGGCTGGGTTTCTTCCAAGTATTGCTCGATTAGTTGTTCGAGAATCTCTGAGCTGAAACTCGGCTCACCCATTAACGTATCGTATAAGTTGTCAAAACTGGGGTTCGCGGCGGCGAGTCGTTCGCCGTAACGGCTGACTTCAAAATAGGGGTCTACGCCTTGTGTAATCACGGCGGACAAATCATTGATGAACAGCGTCGCTAAGTACTTTGCTTGATCTTGTACGCCCAGGGTGCCGAAGGCGCTTTTGAGTACATCGCCCGATACGGATTCCATTTGTTCGATGGTGTCGAATGCCGGGCCTTCGGGCAAGAAACGACGCGAAATAATACGCAGCGCCAAGCTAGGGTCTTTGCTTTGTAAAAAACGAATGGCGGGCTCGACAGCGAGGCGATAACGGTCGAATTCTGCCAAGAAAGTGTAAATCGCATCGGGCAATTCATCGTCGTCGAATGATTCGAAATTGTCTTCCACGTGTTGGCGAATGATGTCCAGTGCGGGTGCCGTCATCATTTCTAAAAACAGTTCGATGGCGGGATCGCGCTGCACCGCGTCGTAACCCCGAGAGCGCAAAAAACCGGTGAGATACGCCGTAGCTGGATAGGGCGTATTCAACTGAGTCATCGGTGGGGTCATGAGAAGAACGGTCATAAGATGCCTTGGTACTCAATATAAAAAGATAGAAAAGCATTCTAGCAGTAAACAAGAAAAACCACGCTTAAAAACGTATTGCTAAGAAATCAAACCGTTGGAATGACACAGACTATAAAGACATCTCAATACGTACGGTTTAATCCTGACTTAATGGTTATATAGGAGAGGATTTAATCATCAAAAAATATGATGTGTTTTGTCATAAAATGGTGCAAGTAATGTGAAATAGCGATTTTAATCTCTTCAGTAACTTGTTATAAATAGCCCCAAATTATAATCGTTTACATTTTTATACAAATTAAACGGCATAAACGGACAATTAACCCATGGCATTGATTTCAATGTGGGGTTAGATAGCGGAGATGTTCATGAAATTTACTCGCAAAATGATTTTGATCATGCTGTTGATAGGATTAATTCCTGTTACCTTGGTGGCTACTGTTGCTATTCAAATCGCCACTCATTCTTTAGAAAAACAAGCCTTCAACCAGCTAGAGTCCGTTAGAGAAAGTAAAACGCTGACCATTAAGCAGTATTTGACGTCCCTGACGAATCAGGTCGAGGTCATGGCAATAGATCCAAGTCTACAAAAAGCCATGAGTAACTTTCGTTTTGCTTATGAACAAGTGGCCGAGGGCGATTATGAAGTCGATTTTACTGATCAGGATTTAGCGCAAAAGCGACAAGTGTTAAAGCAATTTTATCGCACTGAGTTCGCACCAAGGTTAACGCAGCAGGATGCCAAACACGGCATTGGAGATACCAGTCAGCTGGTTGATCAGTTATCTGATACGGCGGTTATTTTACAAGAAGCCTATATCGTCAACAACGCCAACCCCATCGGTAACAAAGACGCTTTAGTGGCGTCGGCCCTGAACTTTGCCTACGATAAAGCGCATGAAGACATTCATACGTATTTATCCGACGTGCAAAAACGCTTTGGATTTTACGATATTTTTCTGGTTAGCAATGAAGGCGATATTGTCTACAGCGTTTTTAAAGAAATTGATTACGCAACCTCGCTTACCAAGGGGCCTTTTGCGCACACAGGCCTAGGCCAAGCGTTTGAAAACGCCCTTGCGCGCACTGATACACAAGCTACAGTGGTAGACTTTGCCATGTACCTACCTTCCTATAATAGCCCTGCGGCTTTCATTGCTGCTCCTATGCACGGCAAAGATGGTCATTCCCAAGGCGTTATTATTGCTCAGTTTCCGCTCGATAATATGAACAAAATCATGGGAGAGCGTGTAGGATTAGGCAAAACTGGAGAGACGTATTTAGTCGGTGATGACCTCTTAATGCGATCTGATTCGTTTTTAGATTCTGATGCACACAGCGTTGTCGCCTCCTTTTTACAACCAGAAACGGGAAAAATCGAAACGCTTTCTTCACGTGAGGCCTTATCAGGCAAAGCGGGCATTCAAGTCATCACCGGTTATCAAGGGCAGCCAATATTATCTGCCTATGCGCCACTGGCGTTTTCTGGTTTACAATGGGCCATCTTCGCTGAAATTGATAAAGCAGAAGCCTATGCCGATGTCTATTGGTTGTATTTATTTGCGGGCGGCTTGCTTGTGATTACTATTTTGATTGTCACGGCTGTTGCATTGTACACCGCACGTTCTGTATTAATCCCGATCGGCGGTGAGCCAAAAGAGATTCAGTCTATTGTCGAACAAGTGGCTGCAGGTGACCTTACTTATGCATTTAATTTAACCGGAAAAGAAACCGGAATTTATCGTGCATTAGCGACCATGGTGACCGATTTAAGGGCGCTCATTCAGCACATTGTTTCAGCCGCAGAAACACAAGCCAGTACCGCGCATGAACTGGCGTCTACGACAGAGCAGGCGAATGTCAATTTGCACACACAACACCAAAATACCATGCAAGTCGCGACGGCAATGCACCAAATGTCCTCGACGGTGAACGAGGTCGCACAAAACACGTCAAAAGTAGCCGAGTCAACCAAACAGGCTCGTGCCGCCGTCATTCACAGTGCAGACCAGGTCGCTGCTGCGTCTCAAAGTATGCAAAAAGTCGCGCAGGTTTTGTCAGAAGCTGGCCGTAAAGTAGATGATGTGAATCATAAGGCCAATGATATTTCAGGGGTGCTTCAGACCATAAAAGGCATTGCAGACCAGACCAATCTATTGGCGCTAAATGCCGCCATAGAAGCCGCTAGAGCCGGTGATCAAGGGCGAGGTTTTGCGGTGGTCGCCGACGAAGTCCGCACATTGGCGTTAAACACCCAAAAGGAAACAGAGCAAATTGCTTCGATTATTCAAGCGCTGCAACAAGGCTCCAATGACGCGAAAAATACCATGGCGTTGAGTGTAGAAGAAGCGCATCAGGTTGCTCAAGCGACGCTTGACACCGTCGAGAGCTTAAAAGAAGCAGTGCTTCATGTGGAGCAGTCGTCAGATATGTTGATGCAAATCGCCAGCGCAGCGGAAGAGCAATCCAGTGTTGCGGTTGAAATCAACCAAAACATACATTCCGTTAATGCAATGTCGACAGAAAACGAACAAGCCATGGGTCATATTGCTCGTGCAAGTGAGGAGCTAGCGACACTCTCGGAACAGCTCAATCACACAGCCAAAAGGTTTACTTCTTAATTATTTAACATCAACATTCCAATAACATTAGTAGGCTTAGGGCCTCTAATGTTGTTGGTTTTTACCTTGTCTTTTACAGCGCTCGGAGCAGTACTTCACTTGCGCCCAATCGCGTGCCCACTTTTTGCGCCATGCAAATGGCCGCTGGCAAACGGGGCATATTTTTTCGGGTAAATGGTGTTTCTTGTGAGTCATAACCGCCTCTTTTAGACTGACACTTTTACATTAAAATCTTGCTAATCGTATTCCTCAAACCAAGCCTAAGCCCTTTTTGACCAATTCCCATTGTAGCCCTTGAAACGGCGTGACGATGGGAAAGTGCTGTTCCGTCAATGGCCAGCCCAAGGCATGTAAGCGACGGAGGAGATCGCCTTCTCGCTCAAAACCAATGATTTCAACCGCCCCAAGGTTTTTTGGCTGTGCGAGCGAGCCATAACGAGCCACCGGGTCAGGTAAACCATAAAGCCAAATGGGCTCGTCGACCAAACGACGAGCAATCAAATCCAGCTCGGTTGGCTGAAAGCTTCGTATGGCGATATCGGCGTCACGGCGTTTGAGGTCACTGATGCTATTATTAACATGAATGGTCAGCCGGATCGTGGGCGCGTGCTCTCTTAGAAAGGCCGTGATCGAGGGCAGCCGAAACAGCGCGTCTATTTCGCTGACAGACAGGCTGACTTCGCCCTCCAAGTCGGACGACAACCCCGACACTGCCAAGCTTACTTGCTGCGCGGCCATGCCCATTGGCGCGGCGTATTCCAGCAAATGCTGCCCAGCGTCGGTCAAGACTAAGCCTGTGCTAAGGCGTTCAAACAGCGTGACGTTAAGTGCGCTTTCAAGGTTGTAAATCTGACGGCTCAAGGTGGGTTGAGTCACGCCTATGTGCTTGGCCGCTTTTGAAAAAGAACCTTCTCGTGCGGCGGTAAGAAACGCTTTTAACGCATTCCAATCTAATTGCTCGTATTGATTTGCCATACAAATACGCATATCCGATCTTTGATTTTGGGTAATTTTAATAGCATATCGACCCCGTTAGACTTTATCCATACAAAAACGAACAGGTGGATAATATGACCGCGACAAAACACATCGCCATTCTTGGTGGCTCGGGCAAACTGGGAAGGTACATGATCGAAGAGGCCTTGTTATTGGGCTACCAAGTCACCGCGGTGTGTCGACCTCAGAGTGTGGGAAAGTTGGAACAATGGAAAGACCGAATCCAAATCGTGCCCGCTTACACCGACGATCGTGAGGCATTGGGACTTTTGTTGCCCAAGGTCGATGCGGTGTTAACCGTATTGGCGCCTTGGGGTGTCAATGGCTATGCAACGAATACCGCCAAGGCCGTGCTGGATTTCGCATCACCGAATGCGCGATTGATTTTTTCATGCGGTTGGCACATCAGCCGTGATGGCAAAGACCAGTACTCCTTCAAACTAAAATGTTTCGTCGCCGTCTTTGAAAAATTAGCACGCTGGTTACGCATCGCCGACATTGCTGACCAAGTGCGCGCGACCAATGCCATATTTACCTCAACACAGCCTTGGACCGTCGTACGCGGCTGTGATCTAGAAGAGGGTGACAGTCAAGGAATGCCTATTTGGGCGGAGCACGTAGGAGATGAACGCATTGCACACAACCTAGTGCGTCGCATCGACTTCGCCAAATTCATGGTCGCTGCTATCGAGAAAGACGAACTGATACAAACAGCGCCTGCTATTGCGAGTTGCTAAATACATAAATGAATCCAATATGTCTTCATGCTGTCGCTTTTTATACCTGCTGGTCTAAAGCCCAAGCCAAGACCTCAAAAATTTTCTGATCCGTGCATTGCGCCACATTGGGACGCCGCTATGTCCGTTACTTCAACTACACCTATCAAAGAACGGGCACATTGTGGGAAGGGCGATTTAAATCTTGTGTCATCAGTGCTGAGGAATACTTTTTTATCTGCCAGCGATATATTGAGCTAAATCCCGTTAGAGCCAATATGGTGAAGCATCCAGCCGACTACAAATGGTCGAGCTATCGCTTTCACGCTCAGGAGTCACTGGATCGACAAAGTGAGCTTTGGCAACCGCATGAACTTTATCTCAAGCTTAGCCGTCAGCAAGAAACGCGAGCGAAGCGTTACCAAGACTTATTCAAATACCACATCTCGAAGAAGAACTCGGACGGATTCGATCCGCTACGCATTCAGATATGGCACTGGGAGACGAACGTTTTAAAGAGGAGATCGAGAAGCTAACGGGTAGGCGAGTGACGCCAAGAAAGCGCGGAAGGAAACCGAGCCAGATGGACTAAATTTTCATCTGAACCCAATTGTTCCAGCCTGTAATCTTTTTCTTGAAGAAATGGAGATTTGTAACAAAAATCTTAATTTCGTAAACATTTTCTTAGACTAAATTGCAGTTAGGCGTATCCAACACCAAGTAACAGTGCTTAAAATGTAACTATTATCTTAGTGAATGAAGCAGATATAACTAAAATCTTAGTTTTGTAAAAATTTTTTGGTACTGAATATGACAAATACATCCGTAGGCTACGCTCACTTACTGGAGCGCGCAGAGATAAAAGCGCTGCCGTTGCAAGTATCTGCCCGTGTTATGCCAGTCACTAAGATACAACTAATTGACAATACATTAGCAACGCCTGCCTCATTAAAGCCTTCGGATAAGATACTCGATCACATTCTTTTTGCACTGAAATACGAAGACCTTAATTTACAAATACTCTCCCAAGCTCTGCTTCAGGTGGACGAAAGCGAGCTTTTGGCTGTCTATGAATCTTCGCCTATGGGCAAATATATCCGTATTGCCTGCCTACTTTGGGAACACTTTCATCAGCAATCATTACCACGCACCACTGAACTAACACGGGGTAACTATATCCCTTTATTGGATCCAAAGCGTTTTATCACCGCAGATAATCAGACGAATAAACGCTGGCGCGTCCATGTCAATGTAATCGGCTCCTTAGACTACAGCATCATCGTGAAGCGAACTGAGCGACTTGAAAAGGCATTGGCCAAAAACACTTTGCAAAAAGCCAAAGAGTTTACTGATGGTTTAGATGACGCCATGCTCAACCGAGCTTTATCTTGGGTGTATCTCAGTGAAACCAAAGATTCCTTCGCTATCGAGAAAGAGCAGCCCGATACCAATAAAATCCAGCGGTATACCAACCTACTGAGACAAGCACACATTCCCCGTGCAATCGATGAAGACTATTTAGCAGAATTGCAAAAGGCCACGATCAACAACCCCTATGAATGGGCCGTGTCCTATCGCAATGAGCAGAACTACTTAAGCAATGGCCATGGGTCTATCGGCGTCACGTATGTACCGCCCTCACCGAATTTATGCCGTGAACTGATGAAAGAGTGGGAGCAATTGACCAACCAGTTACCAGAGCAAGTAGATCCTGTTGTACTTGGCGCGGTCATCTCATTTGGTTTTGTATTCTTACACCCTTTTATGGATGGGAATGGACGCTTATCACGCTTTATGTTTCACCACGTATTATGCCGCAGCGGTCAGCTCGCGAATGGCCTATTACTGCCTGTCTCGGCCGTTTTGCATAACAAAGAGCGAGAGTATCTTGCAACATTAAGCGCCTACTCCTCCGAAATCAGAACCTTCTGGCAAGTTGATTACCTTGATGCTGAAAACTTCGCCTTTGAATTCAACGGTCATGAATCTATCTATCGTCATTGGGATGGCACCGCCTGTGCCGAGCTAATGGCGGAAGCATGCGACGAAGCCATGGAACACTATATCAAGCAGGAAGTGGCGTATCTCAATCAATACGACGCTCTAAAACGCCATATCAATAAGCAGTACGATATTAATGATAGAACCCTTTCAAAGTTGGTCGTCTTCTGTTTAGAGCAAAGCGGCAAGATATCTAAGAAACGTAGAGATCAGTTTCAATATGAAGTGCCCACTGATGCCTTTGACGCTTTAGAACAAGCCTACTCAGAAATGGAATTAGGGTCTGAAATTGGAGTCAGATGAAAATAGAAAACTTACCAAAGAACCGGCACATTGTGGGAAGGGCGATTTAAATCTTGTGTTATCAGTGCTGAGGAATACTTTTTTATCTGCCAGCGATATATCGAACTGAATCCCGTTAGAGCGAATATGGTCAGCTCATCCAGCTGACTACAAATGGTCGAGCTATCGCTTTCACGCTCAGGAGTCACTGGATCTGCAAAGTGAACTTTGGCAACCACAAGAGCTTTATCTCAAGCTTTATTCAAATACCACATCTCAGAAGAAGAACTCGGACGGATTCGATCCGCTACGCATTCAGATATGGCACTGGGTGGGAAACGAACGTTTCAAAGAGGAGATCGAGAAGCTATGCGAAAAATAAAAAAAGCCATGCATCTGCGTGGCTTTTTTTATTTTAAAGTAATGTATTTCTCATTACGAGAATAAATCATCATAGCCCTCGCTATCAGTGCATCCTCAGTTGCTTTCAATATCAGAGCCAAACAGTTTTTTCAGTACACCCAACACCCAACACCCAACACCCAACACCTAAAATGTCTCCTTATTTTTCTGATTGTAGTGGTTAATTGCTAAGAAAATGTTTTGGCTACCAAGATTTTTGTTCAGTTTGGCCGTTTTGCTAAGAAAATTGTTACGCTTTACTGCTTTTGAGCATCACTTAGAGGGCTCTGCAGAACTTGAAGCAAGAGTTAGGGATGTAGAATTTCATAACGGACAGTTATATGCTTTTTAGCAACACGGCTCCTTTCAATGACGTTACTAAATGTAGCGGATTTGCTTAGGAGTTTTTTGTGCCCAAAGAAAGCCAGAAACCGCTAGGGGCTGTCGGTAAAAAAGCTTTCGACCAGACTATCTTGGTTGTTTTAAAGTCTACCTCAAGATTCTTTATCATTGGCTGTTTGTTGTCGGTTGTAATACGTTGGTGTCAATACTAAAATTGACCATGTAGAAGGGCTTAACATATGACTTATTACTGGATTGTCCATATGTTCTCACGCTACCAATGATTCGCCAGTGACATCATTGTTGATGGTTAGACTGAACATTGTTTAGTCACCCTGACCCCAAAGAGCTAAAATCTTCTGGTCTTTCTGGGATATCCGCGAGGCGCTCTAGCGGAAATGGCGCAGGGGCTCTTGTCATTGATGGTTCCTCTTCAATTCTATTATTCGCTTTGGGTTATTTCACTGTGCCCTGTCCGTTTATAAACGCATTTGTACAAAATGCACATTGGATACCTCAGCGTTTTTTTAATCTTTCTACTGGGTGAACCCATGTATGAAGGCTTTGGCTAAGCCTTTCAGAAAGCCTTAGCCAAACCCTTTAGGTAACCCTTACCGATACCCTTTACGTATGGCTTAGCCAACCCCTTTTCAAACGGTTGCAAAAGGCTTGAACTGAGTTCGACTGAGCATTTTAAAGATGCTCCTGACTTCTCTTTAAGCCAGTAAATTCAATACGAAGCAGAATTTTACTAACTGTTTTGAAACCCTTTGCAAAGGGTTCAACAAGCCTTGTCTGACGGTTACTTGACCCATGCGTTAACCAGTAGCAGTAACAGGATCAGTAACAAGAGCAGTAGGCAGAAGCAGTATTGTCCAAGCCTTGCAGGCTTTGACAAGGGCGAGCGATCCCCCACATCTAGTTTTTCAACACAAAAAAGAAATCACCCACGACACAACGTCTTACTCGAACAACTACAGTTTTACCTACAATTTTACTTGTAGAAATCAGCATAGCATTAGATACTGTATAAAAAAACAGTATTAATTGTAGTTTTTCGAGGTTCGTCATGAGTGTCTCGCTGATAGGCCGTAGCGGCGCACTTGCCTTCATCAAAGCCAAGCGCCTTCGTATTCCATTGTTCATGGAACGTGTTTCTGCTGGTTTTCCCTCGCCAGCGCAAGATTATGTTGAGCAAACGCTCGACCTCAACGAGCTGTGCATCAAGCGACCCGCTGCAACGTTCTTTGTGCGTGTTGAAGGTGATTCAATGATTGATGCCGGGATTCACCCAGATGATATTTTGGTGGTTGATCGCTCTGTCCAAGCAGAACACGGTGACATTCTCATCGCTGCAAAGTTTGGTAAAGTCAGCAGTGTGGTTGTGGTGTCAACATAAAAAACTTAGTACTAACTCAACGGAGAGTTCTTTTACTAGGCGGCCTTGTTTAATCACCGGCATTTAATCTAATGGGAGGGTGGCGCGAAATGTCTCCGGGGTTGTTCCTGTCCACTTTTTAAAAGCGCGATGAAACGATTTAGGATCATCAAACCCGACTAATCGGGCAATTTCATAAGGCTTTAGAGTACTTTTTAAAAGATATCGAAAAGACAACTCTTGTCGCACTTTATCCAATATACCTTGATACGCTTGATTATGTCGCCTGAGTTTTCTCTGCATAGTCGCACGACTGACGCCGAGTTGCTCACAGATGGATTCAGCTCGAACGGGCCCTACGTTAAGCGCCTGTCGTATGGCTACTTCTACGTGGTTTGGAAATTCAACACCCTCATTTTTTACATTTAGTTGCCGTTCTAGATCCATTTCAATTTCACGCCAAAGTGCTTCATTTTCAGAAATAAACGGCCACGCACTGTCTTCTGCCGAGAATTCAATGATCACATTGCGGCTTTCGCTCACGCTCTGACCAAAGTAAGTACGTGATGTGTCTGATGAAACATGGCCACTTGGAAGCGAAATTGTCTCTGGAACAATAGGCCTTGCCGTATGACTTCGGGCTTTTTCCACGACGAAAATAGCAATCGGAATTGCCAAGGATGGAGGTAATACCACGGCGTCATGATCTGAGGTGATTTCCATGCGTATGCCGCCTTTTTTTGGTGACAGATGCAGGGTAACTGGCCCAAATAAGGCTTTGTAACGTGCTAGACGTCGCAGTGCTTCTCTTAAATTTGGTGCTGATGAAAAGGCGAGGAAGATGGGAATAACTGGGCCATGTGCCATGGCTCGTCCGAGAAAAAAAGGGTCTGCACTCTCACCCGCCAACACGATGATACGTTCCCAGAGTCGAATGAAATCAGCACCATAGACATTTAGATCCATGTTGACAGATTTGAGTGTCAGCAAAGGCAGCTCCTTTAATGCTTCAATTGGGTCTACCCCTAAAATGGGGCAGACCGCATTTTTGAGTACCGCTATAGAGTGCTTATTCAATACCGTCTCCGATTATTGAGAGAATAACGTTGCATTAGGTCGACCGAAAATACCACTCCGCGACTGCTTTTACAACTCGAATGAGTGTGCTGAGACTGGCAATATAACGTTATCAATTCTAGCTTCAGAAAAGGCGCAATAGCATGTCAATAGAAATACTCAGCGTTTTGACTTACACCTTACTTATTTTAGTGACCGTCATTTTCCAAGCCAACTACGCTGCGTCAAAGACAGGGCTGACGTATAACTTGGGCAATCGAGATCAACCTCAAGCCAATAAACCTCCGCTGCAAAATCGTATAGAGCGCACCCTCGGCAATTTAAAAGAAGGCGGAATCCTGTATTTACCCCTGGCACTCTTAGCCGTGAGTACCGAGATTTCTAACTCTTGGACATACTACGCCGCCCTCGCGACTATTCTATCTCGTATTCTTTACGTACCAATTTACATTATCGGCATACCCGTTGTCCGAACATTAGTCTGGACACCCAGTTTGCTAGCCATTCCAGCAATGGCATACGGCATCGTTACTGGGCTGACAACCACAGGCTAACAACCTTTCATCACGGTTTTTTACGAAACAAATTTCGTTGAGACCTTTGCAACAGAGCGTAACTACACAGATACACCAAATTTACTTTCCTCTTTAATAAGGCAGAACCTATGAAACTAACCAACAATATCGTCCTAATCACTGGCGGTGCATCTGGCATTGGAGCGACTATGGCGGAGCGCTTTAAGAATATGGGAAATACGGTCATTATTTGTGGTCGAAACAAAGAAAAGCTTGCTCAAGCGGCGAGCACAATGGGGGTTGATTCAGTCATATGTGACATTTCCAGTCCTGAGCAATGTCAGTCGATGCTTAATACCATCAGCAAAAATCATGGTCGACTCGATATATTAGTGAATTGCGCTGGTGTGATGTTTGCCTATGACTTTGCCAATGATCTAGATACAGCTACCAAGATTCAAACTGAAATTGAGATTAATGCCATTGCGCCTTTACAGCTAACTCATGCAGCTTTACCCCTCTTAAAACAAAGTAAAGCGCCTGCCATAGTATTTGTTAGCTCTGGCCTGGCCTATGTATCATACTTTGCTACCCCTGCGTATTCAGGTAGCAAAGCATTGATCCATCATAGTGCGCAAGCCCTACGCCACCAATTAAAACCGCATGGAATTCAAGTGTTTGAACTTTTACCACCGATCACAGATACTCCTATGGCAGAGGGTATGAATACTGGGCATTTTAAAAAAATGGCTCCCTCTGCTGTCATCGATGAATTGATCAACGGGATGCAAACAGGAAAGGTCGAGATTGCAGCAGGAGCTTCCAAGCAGTTACATTTTATGAGTCGCCTCGCCCCAAATTTTTTGTTTAAACAAATGGTAAAGTCGTTTACTTAACGCTCTATATTTCTTTTTTAAGTTAGTATCTACAGCTCGATTGCTCGCATTAGTCCCGGTTGATGATGTTTGGGGCGTTGGTAGACGGCTTTCTAAGCGTTTAAATGCCTTGAAAAACTCCGACTTCGAGTCGGAAGTGTTGCTCTCTTAATATTTTATGTCTTTCTCTTAAAAGCTGAGTCGCTTCAATTTCTGAGTGAAGGTCGGGGTTATTGAGAAAAGTATGAGTCAGTGATGTTGTCCAGTGTTTTGAAAAAGCGATTGGATTGATGCCTTTTTCGGCTGCATCCATTATAACAATGATCAGCTTGTTATTTTTTACACCTATCGCGACAGCATCGTTGTTGCTCTTGCGAGTATTTCCTTGTCGGCTAAACCAATCAATATCCATATTGCATGCCTTATTATGAAATGGCCGTTAAACGTTCGTAGATTATGTCTTCCCGATCTTGATTACCGTTTGTTATGTTTTGCACGGCATAACCAAAGTCGTTAATTTTCATCAGTATTTGAATCTCTTGGGCTATGTAGGCTTTAACGTCTTCTGGTGCGTTTTGGATTTCAGTAGCTAGGCTTTCTCTACCATCAATTAGATTGAGAAGGTCTTCGATATCTTGGCTTGCCAATGGGTCTTGCTTGCCTCGGCATTTGTAGGCTTCAAGCTTGGTTGCAACAAAAGCGATGGAATTGACTACGTTGATTATGAGTGTTTCATCTAATTTGTAATCAATGGCGGATTCCATTGCGTATTTATACCAAGGATTACTAAAACCAAGAAAGGCTCTACTAAAACCATCAATCGTTTCATCGTCGGGCATAATGTCTACTCGTAGGTCGCCTAGCTTCATTGCGCACATAGGCCAATCTTCCTCGAGCCTAGATGCTTCTATGAAACCGTGTGATTTAAGTTGATCCGTTAGTTTATTGTATTCGACATAGCCCATTACGCTAACAATCAGATCGACATCTTCGGTATGCCTTACTTGCTCAACGGTAAATTCATCAGTAAGGCTGTCGTGCAGCCGCCGACAAAGGTTACCGTTTCCCTTAACTCATCTAATGCTAAGGCGACTTGCTTTAGCATTTCTTTTTGGACATCTCTTGCGCTCATTGCTTACTCCAAAAAAGACTTTAGCTTGTCCTTTGCTATGTTGGCTTCTCGCGCATTGCCTAATCGTATGGCGTCGATTAAGGCGAGCATGGCATACATGTCTGGATCTTTTCTTATAGCCCGAGTGACGGACTTAAATAAAGGCTCAACAGCTTGTCCTTTATTTGTACCTCTTGCATCTGGCCACACAGGAATAAGCTCTCCCGAACTTATAATATCGTTTTGTAAAATAGGCGCGGCGAACGATGTTCCTATACCTCTAGTGACTTCGCCGTGCTTGGCAGGAAAAACATACTTAATGCCTGAAATAATAAACTCAAATAGGGCTTTTTTATTGGCCCTCGGCACGCCAAATTGTCGATCTTTTTTAGCTAAGCCAATGTCTATGCTGCGTCTTAGCGATTCGCTGATCTGAGTTTTGCTTATGCCTGTTTCTGCTTCGAGGTTACGAGTAGTGTAGGCATAATCACGGAATTCACTGCCTATTGTTGGAAAGAATGTGTGCTGACCAATATTATCGCTATGGCCTTCCCAGTCTCGCCAGTCGTGAGGCCATGTGAATATACCTCTATCTTGTGAGGACGAGTTCTCTTGGTGTTCGAGAGAAATCAGCTTTAATAGCAAACCTATATCTTGACTTTTCATAGTATTATAAAGCCTCTTGTCCTGTGTCTCGGGACGCAGGACAAGCTTTGTATATTGCAAGAGGTTTTTATTGGTAATAAAAAGGCCTTTGATGACTCAAAAGCCTTTCTGTATTTTTAAACTAGAGTAGCGCTTATCTTAATGTGCCTCGTCCCAGTTGTCTCCAACCCCAGCCTCAACAAGCAGTGGCACATCAATCTGACTACTATTCTGCATGATATCGACAATCTTTGCCTGCGCAGCCTCTAAATCTTTCTCAGCCACTTCGAAGATGAGTTCATCGTGTACTTGCAGGATCATTTTTACGTCTAGGTCGGTGTCGGCGAGCCAGTGGTGCATCTTGATCATGGCACGTTTGATGATGTCGGCGGCGGAGCCTTGCATTGGGGCGTTGATCGCGGTGCGTTCGGCGGCTTGGCGCATCATGGCGTTTTTCGCTTTGATGTCGGGCAGGTACAAGCGGCGGCCGTAGATGGTTTCGACGTAGCCTTTTTCTTTCGCGCTTTCGCGGGTGTTTTCCATGTATTGCTGCACGCCGGGGTACCGTTCGAAGTAGCGCTGTATGTATTTCGCGGCTTCTGGGCGGCTAATGCCAAGTTGCTTCGCTAGGCCAAACGCCGACATGCCGTAGATCAGGCCGAAGTTGATGGCTTTGGCGCGGCGGCGTTGTTCGCTGGTGACCTCGTCTAGGCTGACGTCAAACACTTCTGCGGCGGTGGCTTTGTGCACATCAGCGTCTTTGGTAAAAGCATCAAGCAGGCCTTTGTCTTGTGACAAATGCGCCATGATGCGCAGTTCCACTTGTGAGTAATCGGCCGCGAGCAGTTTGTAACCGGTTGGCGCGATAAAGGCTTGGCGAATGCGACGGCCTTCGGCGCTACGAATCGGGATGTTTTGCAAGTTCGGATCGGTCGATGATAAACGGCCCGTGGCAGTGATGGCTTGATGGTAAGACGTATGAATACGGCCGGTTTTCTGGATCATTTCTGGCAGTTTGTCGGTGTAAGTCGATTTCAACTTAGACAAAGTACGATGTTCCATGATCAAGCGTGGCAGTTCGTGCTCCAATGCCAGTTCTTGCAAGATAGGTTCCGCGGTCGACGGCTGGCCTTTTGGCGTTTTCTTGATGATCGGCAAGCCTTGTTTCTCGAACAAGATGACTTGCAGTTGTTTTGGTGAGCTGAGATTGAAGCTTTCACCGGCTTCTTCGTGGGCTTTGATTTCCAGCTCTTGCAGCTTGCCAGCGATTTCGCTGCTTTGAATATGCAATAATTCTGGGTCGATCAAGGCGCCGGTTTGTTCCATTTTCGCCAAGACAGGAATCAACGGGCATTCGATGTCTTTGAAAATACTGACGAGTTCCGGTGTTTGTTCGACTTGAGGCCAAATGGCTTGGTGAAGGCGCAAGGTGATGTCGGCGTCTTCGGCGGCGTAAAAGGCGGCTTGTTCAAGGTCGATTTCATTGAAGGTTTTTTGCTTTTTGCCTTTGCCTGCCAATTCTTCAAAGCTAACACAAGTGTGGTCGAGGAATTTTTTCGCCAGTGTGTCCATGTCGTGACGCGAGCTGACGGAATTGTACACGTACGATTCCAGCATGGTGTCGTACGCGATGCCACGCAAGGTAATGTCGTAGTTGTTGAGCACGTTGGCGTCGTATTTTAGATGTTGGCCAACTTTGGCTTTGCTGTCGTCTTCCAACCAAGGTTTGAGCTGTTCGAGCACCCAAGCGCGATCGAGCTGTTCTGGCGCGCCTTCGTAGTCATGGGCAAATGGCACATACGCGGCTGTGCCAGCTTCTACCGAGAACGACACGCCAACCAGTTCCGCTGCCATGTAGTTTAGGCTGGTGGTTTCGGTGTCGAAGGCCGTCAGTTCAGCGGTTTGGATAGTGGTTAGCCACGTATTGAACGAGGCTTTGTCGAGTACAGTTTCGTAGTTCGCTTCGATGTTGGACGCAACGGGCGCGGCCGCTTGGCCATCGTTGTTCGCGACGGTATCACTGGCGTCTTCAACACTGGGCGCTTTATCTAAATCGCTCAGCCAGGTTTTGAATTCCATTTTGGCGAACCATTCTTTCAGCACTTCTTTGTTGGCTTCGCCGTTTTTTAGCTCAAGAGAGTTAAAGGGCAATTCCACGTCGCATTTGATGGTCGCCAAGGTGTAAGACAGCTCGGCCATGTCTTTGTTGTCTTCCATTTTTTGCTTCAGGGTTTTCGAACCACGAAAGCCCAAGGCGGCGATGTCATCGAGACGTGTGTAAATGTCTTTGATGCTGCCCAAACCTTGCAATAAGGCAAGCGCGGTTTTTTCGCCTACGCCTGGTACGCCCGGAATGTTGTCGACTTTGTCGCCCATGAGCGCAAGGTAATCGATGATGAGTTCGGGCGGAATGCCAAATTTGTCTTTCACGCCTTGAATGTCCATGACGGTGTTGTTCATGGTGTTCACCAGCGTAACTTTGTCGGTAACCAGTTGCGCCATGTCTTTGTCGCCGGTGGAAACGACGACCTCGCGGCCTGCTTCGCCCACTTGTTTGGCGATGGTGCCGATCACGTCGTCGGCTTCCACGCCATCAATGATGACCAGAGGCAAGCCCATGGCTTCGACCATTCGATGGATTGGCTCAATTTGCGGACGAAGGTCGTCGGGCATGGGCGGACGGTGCGCTTTGTATTCGCTGTAGATCTCATCGCGGAAGGTTTTGCCCTTGGCGTCGAAAATGATCACCATGGGGGAATCTGGGTAGGTTTTGATTAGGCTGCGGATCATGCTGATCACACCGCGCGTGGCGTTGGTTGGGTGACCATCGCTGGTGTGCATCGGTGGAATCGCATGAAAAGCTCGGTAAAGGTAAGACGAGCCGTCTACCAAGATCATGGGAGTTTGTATCGTTGAATCCGTAGCCAAAATAGAACCTCTTTATGAATCGGCGATTATTGGCGTCTATTCTAAGCATTAACGAGGATTTTTTCAGTCTTAATTCGGCATTGATTTTCGTCATTAAGACATGATGACGGTAAAATTAAGACGGTTCGAATTGACCTTTTGTCGCTTATTGTGGAGCATAGGCGTTTTATTATTTGCGTCATTTTTTGATCATCAATTAGGTAGCACAACTTGGCAGTTTACACATCCCTTTCAGACTCTGACATGCGGGCCTTAGTGGCCGATTATTATTTAGGTGAACTGATCTCGTTCCAAGGTATTTCTGGTGGCGTTGAAAACACCAATTACTTTCTAACCACGACGACAGGCAAGTATGTGGTGACTTTGTTCGAAGAGTTTGAGCTGGAAGAAGTGCCTTATTTTTTGGATGTGGTCGCGCATTTAAAACACAAGGGCTTCAATGTACCTGCGGCCTTGATCGATATTCATGGCGAGCGTTTGCGCGAAGTAAATGGCCGCCCCGCGATCATTGTCGACTGTTTCCCCGGCGGCGAGCTAAAAAGTACCGACGTGACCTCTTGCCGATTAATGGGCGAGGCGCTGGCGAAGTTGCACATGGCCGGTGAAGATTTCCCCGAGCATCGCGACAGTCACCGTGGTGTGGCGTGGTGGCACAAAACCAGCCAAGCGATCAAAGCCGAACTGGAGCCGGCGCAAGCTGAATTGTTGCTGTCGCAAATTGCTGAATTTGATGCCTTTATTGCTGAACACGACGACTTGCCCAAAACCACCATTCATGGGGATTTGTTCTACAACAACACCCTGTTTGAAGGCAACAAACTGTCGGCGATCATTGACTTTTATAACGCTTGTCATTCGTGGGCCATGTACGATTTGGCCATTGTAGTGAACGACTGGTGTTCAGACATGGCCACCGGTGAGTTAGATCACGCCAAATACCGAGCCTTATTAAAAGCGTATTTGCATGAGCGCGACGCGACGCCAGAAGAAGCGTTAGCGTGGCCTTATATGTTGCGCATTGCGGCGTTGCGGTTTTGGTTATCGCGTTTAGAAGCCTGGCATGGTGCCAAGCACGATCCTGTTCGTTTGGCACAACAGCATGACCCGCTGGAGTTTCAGCGTATTTTAGAAGCAAGAGTACGCTTCACACCGAGTTTGGGGCCATCACTATAGCGAGACAGTCTTTATGGAGAGTGTGAAGCGTTTTTTGTTGTGTTTGTGCATAACGGCTTTATTTGCTGAATCGGTCATGGCACACCCTCATGTGTGGGTGGATTCGCAATATCGCGTGACCGTCAATCAAGCCAATGTGGCGCATTTGGAAGCGACTTGGGAGTTGGACCTTTTCACTTCGACCAGTTTGGTTGCGGAATACGACCTCAACGGCGACGGGGAATTCACCGGGCAAGAAAAACTCGACATGATCGAGGTGCTGCAAAGTTTCGACCAATACGGTTACTTCATCAAGCTCAAGTTAGATGGCGCTGATTTAGTGCCAAAAGGTGTGCATGTTGACGATGTGCGCATCCGTGATCAAATGCTCTGGGTGCGTTTAGGCATTGAATTGCCCGCCGCCGTAAATTTAGAAACCTCCACGTTAAGTATGGCGTTTGGTGACGATGAATTGTATTTTGCCATGGAGCCGTTAGAAGAAGGTTTGGTGTGGTTGACAGGCGCGTTATCGGAAACCTGTACGCCGATGGAGCGTGAAGCTACTGAAACCTCCGTGGCAGTTTGGGTCGATCTGACCTGCCGGTCTTAAGTCGTTATAGTGTCAGGATGAGAAGCAAATGTTAATGTTAGAGCATTTCCAATGGTTACCTTTTTTGGCGGCGATTACCGTGCTGACCATGAGTCCGGGTGTGGACACAATCATTGTGATGCGCAACGCCGCGTCGGGCGGGTGGCGGTTGGGCTTTTTGACCAGTTTGGGCATTTGCATGGGGCTGTTTGCTCACGCGACAGTATCGGCACTGGGGTTGTCGGTGATCTTGCTGGGTTCAGCAGGCTTGTTTACGGCGTTCAAATTAGTGGGGGCGGCGTATTTGGTGTATTTGGGTGTGCAAGCCATTCGCAGTGCGATGAAGCCCATTGGTATGACGTTTCAAGATGCGAGCTCAACGAAAATCTTAACCGCGTGGGGCGGCTTTCGTCAGGGCATTTTGTCGAATGTATTGAACCCAAAACCGATTATTTTTTATATGGCATTTTTGCCGCAATTTATTGATCCAAGCCATTCGGCTTTGGCGCAATCTCTTTTTATGGCCTCCCTTCACTTTATCATAGCGATGGTGTGGCAAACGTTTCTGGCGCTGATGGTTCATAAAGCGCGAGTCTGGCTGGCGCGACCAAAAGTGGCGCAAGCGTTGGATGGCTTAACTGGCGTATTGCTGGTGGGCTTTGGTGTAAAACTCGCATTGAGTCAGCGCTGATCGCGTTGTTGAGTGCTTCTTTGGTTGTCCTATATGAGTTTATTGATTTCGACTTGGATTAAGTTCTTTTTCCTATTTGCGCCTTTTTTTGTGTTGTCTATGTTTCTTGCGTTAACGCGTGGAGAGACCGCTGCGACACGTAAACAGGTTGCGAATAAAGCCATTATTGCGTCCGTGGCGATTGCTCTTGTGTTGTTGTTTTTTGGTGGCAGTCTGTTTGCTGTGCTGGGTATTACGTTGGATTCTTTCCGTATTGGATCTGGGATTCTGCTGTTTATGTCAGCATTAAGCTTGGTACGCGACGGCACACGAAACCATGCGGTGGGCATGCCCAGCGAAGAGCGCGACGATGTGTCGGTTGTGCCATTGGCCGTACCGACGATTATTGGCCCTGCGACGATTGGTACCATTTTAGTCTACGGTGCTGAGCTGCAAGGCTGGGATTTGTTCATCGGCCTGATGGGGTTGTTGCTTGCCCTGGGCACTTTGGCGATTATTTTGTATTCCGGCTCCTTGATCGAAAAAATACTTGGCCGAACCGGTCTAAACGTATTGTCTAAAATTACCGGATTGATTTTGGCTGCGATGGCGGCACAAATCTTTATGAGTGGGGTGATGGGATTTTTACAGCCTCAGCTCGCATCTTAAGGCTTTTATACTTTACCAAATTAGCGCTGAGAAATTTCGTCCCTAGATTATTCCATCCAATGTGGCGTTTTTTCACCTTGGCTTCTCCTTAGGATTTAATTGTTATACCATAACAAAATTATATCCAACTTTGAGTGAGAGCCAATTATGGCGAAATACGTCGCTTTCTTTTTACTGTCATTCTCATTGCTTTACAATCCTGCTTATGCGGCATTTGAAATGTCAGTCTATCAAGAGTTTATCCGCTGGATTATGTCTCAGCAGGCGACTTTTCACCGTGAGTTGGTGTCTTTAGTACGTTCCATAAGTAAAGAAGGCAGCCCTGTACTGTTGTGGGGATTAATTTCTACCAGCTTTTTTTACGGTGTGTTTCATGCAGCGGGTCCAGGTCACGGCAAAGCGGTCATTTCGGCGTATATGCTTGCGAGCAAAGCGCCTTTGCGTCGCGGTGTCAGTTTGTCGTTTGCGTGCGCGGGTGTGCAAGCGGTAATGGCGATCGTGGTCATTCTGGTTTTGAGTCAGATTTTCTCATTAGCCGGTAAGGCCATGCAAATCAGTCGTTTTTTTGAAATGACCAGTTTTGCGGCCGTTGGCTTGATTGGGGTTTGGATTTTAGTGCGTTTGCTGCGAGGGGAATCTGGCTGCGGCCATGATCACTCTCATGACGATTCTCATGAACATAGCCACGGTCATGAACATAGCCACGACCATGCTTGTTGTGCGCATCATGAAGAGGAAACGAAAACCGCGCGACGCAGTATTTGGGCGATGGTGGGCGCTGTGGGTATTCGGCCTTGTACGGGGGCCATTTTAGTTTTGTTGTTTTCTCTGAGTACCGGCATTTTCTGGTGGGGGGTTGTCGCTACTTTTGCAATGGCTTTGGGGACCGCGATTACGGTCGCTATTTTAGCGGGAGTCAGCGTGTTTATACGTGATACCAGTTTGTCATTAAGCAATGAGCATCAAATTTGGCGACAACGTGTTTCTCGTGCGTTTGGCTTTTTTGCGGCCACGGCTTTGATCATTATCAGTGTTTCCATGATTTGGAGTTATCTGAGTAACGCTGGGAGGGCATTTTAATGGCTAAACAAGATTTACACCACAATGAACATGATGTACGCCACGATCATGATCATTGTATTGATACGGCGTTGGCCACCGCAGAAACGCTGTGTATTCAGCAAGGGCAGCGCCTAACAAAAGTACGCCGTCGAGCATTGGAGTTGATTTGGGAAAGTCATCGCCCTCTTGGCGCCTATCAGCTATTGGCAAAATTAGCCGAAGAAGGCTTTAACTCGGCGCCTCCTACTGTGTATCGTGCGTTGGATTTTTTGTTGGCGGCGGGCTTGGTTCACAAGGTGGAATCGATGAACGCGTACCTTGGCTGCGCTCACGCGGATAAGGTTCACAAAGGCTATTTCTTAATTTGCGATGAATGCCGCAATGTCATGGAATTTGATTACCAAGACATTCACGCGGCGCTGATCGAAAAGGCCGCTCAACAGGGCTTTGAACTGCGTGCAGAAACCATTGAGCTAACGGGGCTGTGCGCGAAATGTAAGGCCAAAGCGGTGGGAGAAAATGCATGAATAAGCGCTTGGTTGCCTTTGAAAAAATAGGCATTGCGTTTGATGGACGCGTTTTGTTGGAAAGCATTGATATGACCATCAGCGAAGGTGAAATTGTGACCCTGATTGGCCCGAATGGCAGCGGCAAAAGCACGCTGATTCGTACCTTGCTCGGTTTGCAAGAAGCGACGTCTGGCAAGGTGGTTCGTCACAAAACGCTGCGCATTGGCTACATGCCGCAAAAGCTGCACATCGATCCAACCTTGCCATTAACGGTGAAGCATTTCTTGGCGTTGGTACGCGGTGTGGATAAACGTCAAATTCTGCCAACCCTCGAAAAGGTTGGCATTGGGCATTTGTTGCAGTCGCAAGTGCATGTGTTGTCTGGCGGCGAAACGCAGCGAGTGTTGTTGGCGCGGGCCTTGTTGAATAAGCCGAATTTATTGGTATTGGATGAGCCTGTGCAAGGCGTGGATGTGAATGGCCAAGTGGAGCTGTATAACCTGATCGAAAGCATTCGTAACGAGCTAAATTGTGGTGTGTTGATGGTGTCTCACGATTTGCATTTGGTGATGGCGAAGACAGACACCGTGGTGTGTATCAATCAACATGTCTGTTGTTCGGGTAGCCCACAACATGTTACTGGGCACCCTGCGTATCAGGCTTTGTTTGGTGTACCTGGTGCTGACGAATCCATCGCGATTTATGCCCATCAGCACGATCATGTTCATGACGAACACGGCAGCATTTTAGTGGACGAGGGCGATGCACATGCCCACGATAATTCCCATTGTCATCATCATTAAGTGTGTCTTGATTTAGCCCTGTTTTGGAGTTGGTAATACCATGTTAGATCTTTTGCTCAGAGCCTTGTTAGGCGGATTGGGAGTGGCGTCTGTCGCAGGGCCGTTAGGGGCGTTTGTGGTGTGGCGACGCATGGCGTATTTTGGCGATACGTTGGCGCATTCGGCGCTGTTGGGTGTGGCCTTGGGCTTTTTATTAGACATCAATTTGAATCTTGCGATTATTGTTTTATGTGTTGGTCTAGCCTTGGTGTTAGTCACTTTGCAGAAGAAACACATTATCGCGACCGATACTTTACTGGGGATTTTGGCGCATTCGGCGCTGTCACTGGGCTTAGTGGCGGTGAGCTTCCTCGATAATATTCGCATTGATTTGATGGCGTATTTGTTTGGGGATTTGCTGGCGATCAGTCAAGCCGATGTGTATTGGATTTATGGTGGCGGCGTGACGGTGATTGCCTTATTGGTGGTATTTTGGAAGCCGCTGCTGGCCGTGACGGTGAACGAAGAACTGGCAAAAGTGGAAGGGTATCCTGTTGAGGCGATTCGTCTGTTATTGATGTTGCTGGTGGCTTTGGTGATTGCGGTGGCGATGAAAATTGTCGGTGTATTGCTAATCACGTCTTTGATGATTATTCCAGCCGCCACGGCTCGTAAATTATCGCAAACACCGGTACAAATGGCGTCAATTGCGAGTGTCATCGGCTGCTTGTCTGTGTGCGGTGGCCTATGGGCGTCCTATCGTTGGGACACACCAACGGGGCCAAGTGTCGTAGTGTGCGCGGCGATGTTGTTTTTGGTGGCTTACACTCTGCCGTTTAAACGCCTGCGTTAGTCCTTGTTGGACTCTTTTGTCTTTGCGTATGACTTTGACATAGCGCGAATGTCTTCCATTTGCTTGCCAAATTGGCGACACGGTGTGCAAATCGCCGTGTGCATTGCCAGGGCAATTTTCTCTTTTGCGCTTAATGGGCGATCCAGTTTTTCCGATAGCATCTGAGTCGCTTGTTTGCACTTCATCATGTGGCGTTCTCCTTTTGAAACCAGTGGTCTTCTAGGCACTCTCGTAAACGCAAACGCGCGCGGTACAAGGTGACATTCAGACTACTGACGGATACGTCTTCATTATGGCAAATTTCGCTGGTGTCCATTTCAAGAAACTCGCGCATCATAAATAATCGACCGTACTTGGCAGGCAGCGCATTCAAGCAAGCATCAAAAACTTTCCAAAAATGCGCGTTTTCTACACCGTGATCCGGTTGATCCCATTTTTTTGGGCGCTCGTCTTTTTGCCAATGGCCGTTTTCCTCGAACAAATGTTCAATGAGCGCGTCGCCGCTTAGATTCGGGCCCTCTTCTAGTTGGCTGGCTGCCGTGTGACGCTTTTCTTTGCGTAACAAATCGATAATCTTATTTTTTAATATGGAAAACACCCAAGTCTTAAACGCGGCTTGGCGAGCAAAACGATCAATGTTTTGATACGCCGATAGCATGGCTTCTTGTACGGCGTCTTCCGCTAACTGGCTGTCTCGCACCTGCAGGGTGGCAAATTTCAACATTTGCAGGCGCAACTCATCGATAAAAGCCGTGTCATGAAAGACGTGGCTTGCTGCTGAAGGTTCCATCTCAACAGCGAGGTTCATGTTCGTCATTTATGCCTCGCAGGGTATCAGATAGTTAGACGGCGTTCCCGTTGGCTATCTTACACTTTGGTGGTGTTATTTTTGGGTGTCTTGAGCGTGTGCTTCCGCAAGGTATTCGTCTTTGAGTTTGACGTAGTTCAGTCCTGCGTATTGGAAGTATTCGGTTTCTTTGTCGTTCAATGGGCGGATTTGTTTTACCGGAGAGCCCATGTACATAAAGCCTGTTTCTAAACGTTTACCAGGTGGTACCAAAGAACCTGCGCCTATGATGACTTCATCTTCAATCACCGCGCCGTCCAAAATTGTTGTGCCCATGCCAACTAAAACTCGGCTGCCAATGGTGCAACCATGCAACATCGCCATATGACCGACAGTTACGTCGTCGCCAATTTCCAAAGGGTGACCTTCGGGTTTGTAAGTGCTGGCATGGGTAATGTGCAAGCAGGAATTGTCTTGAATGCTGGTGCGAGCACCAATACGAATACGATGCATGTCGCCACGAATGGCCACCAAAGGCCAGACGGAACTGTCTTCACCAATGGTCACATCGCCAATAATCACTGCGCTGTCATCGACCCAAACACGGTCGCCTAGTTGTGGTGTTTTGCCACGAAAAGATTTCATCACCATAAATACTCGCTTAAAGGGGTTATCGCCAATCCATTGCGTTAAAAAATGAAGGAACTATTAACACAATAGGCGTTTATGCATTGAAAAAGAGTTAAGACAACCTATCTTAGTAAGCATAGTATTGACCAATGCAATACAGCGTTCAATTAATATAAAAGGATATCACGATATGTCACAGTCTGTATGGGACGCGACCAGCTTACCGAATTTTACCGACGTCGATGTAGCGAACATCGAAGCGGATCTAGAGAAACTACTGAAGCATAATCAATCGGCAATAGACGCCTGTGTGAGCGAAAATACGCATCCAACATGGGAAAGCCTTGTTTTGCCTTTGGATCAATTGCACGACGACCTAAACAATTTTTGGTCGCCAATTGGCCATTTGAATTCCGTAAAAAACACCCCAGAATTGCGTGCGGCTTATAACGCCTGCTTGCCAAAATTGACACAGTTTTATACGGATCTTGGCCAGAACAAAGCCTTGTATCAAGCTTATAAAAATCTTGCTGAAAGTGAAGCGGCAAAAGAGCTGAATCAAGCACAAACCGAAGCCTTAACTCAAACGATCCGCGATTTCGAATTGTCTGGTGTGGGTCTAGAAGGCAACGTCAAGAAACGCTATGGCGAGATCAGCCAGCGTTTGTCTGAGTTGGGCAGTCAGTTTGGTGAAAACGTGTTGGATGCGACACAAGCCTGGAGCAAGTTAATCACTGACGAAAGCGAACTGTCTGGTTTGCCAGAATCTGCGTTGGCACAAGCCAAACAAATGGCCGAAGCCAAAGAAAAAGACGGCTGGTTGTTCACCTTAGATTTTCCTTCTTACATGCCAGTAATGAGTTACGCCGACAATGCCGAACTTCGCGAAGAAATGTACCGCGCTTTTGCAACGCGCGCGTCTGATCAAGGCGGCGACATCAAGTTTAATAACGCGCCTTTGATCGATGAAATTCTGCAATTACGTCATGAGATGGCGCAGATTTTAGGGTTCGATAATTACGCGGAATTGTCCGTTGCGACCAAAATGGCCGACAACGGACAGCAGGTGATTGATTTCTTAGATGACTTAGCGAAAAAATCAAAAAGCTCGGCAGAACAAGATCTTGCGCAGCTAACATCGTTCGCGAAAGACGAAAACGGCGTGGAAAAATTGAACGCTTGGGACATGACGTACTACGCGGAAAAATTGCGTCAGCATAAGTACAGTATTTCTCAAGAAGAACTGCGTCCTTACTTCCCAATGAACAAGGTTTTGTCTGGATTGTTTCACGTGGCACAAACCTTATTTGGTGTGGACATTCGCGAAGAAAAAGATTTCGACAGCTATAACAAGGACTTGCAGCTTTTTACTATCAGCAAAGATGGGGAAGACGTTTCTCGTTTCTACCTAGACCCGTACGCGCGTGAAGCAAAACGTGGTGGTGCATGGATGGATTCTTGCCGTACTCGTCGTCGTTTGAGCGACAACCGTTTGCAATTGCCGATCGCGTATTTGGTATGTAATTTTACGCCACCTATCGGTGACAAACCGGCTTTGTTGACGCACGACGAAGTCACCACCTTGTTCCACGAGTTTGGTCATGGTTTGCACCACATGTTGACCCAAGTGGATGTGTCTTCTGTATCGGGTATTAACGGTGTGGCGTGGGATGCGGTCGAGTTGCCAAGTCAATTCATGGAAAACTGGTGCTACGAACCAGAAGCATTGGCTCATATTGCCGGTCATTACGAAACGGGCGAGCCGTTGCCACAAGACTTGTTAGACAAGATGCTAGCAGCGAAAAACTTCCAATCCGGCATGCAGATGATGCGTCAGTTGGAATTTTCCTTGTTCGACTTCCGTTTGCATATGGAGTACCAAAAAGGCATTTCTGTTCAATCGGTTATCGACGATGTGCGCAGTAAAGTCGCGGTGACTACACCGCCTGAGTTTAATCGTTTCCAAAATAGCTTCTCGCATATCTTTGCAGGCGGTTACGCGGCCGGTTACTACAGCTACAAATGGGCTGAAGTCTTGTCCGCTGATGCGTTTTCAAAATTTGAAGAAGACGGCATCTTCAATAAAGATACCGGTGCACGCTTCCGTGATACCATATTGGCAAATGGCGGCTCCCGTCCGGCAGCGGATTTGTTCGCTGAGTTCCGTGGTCGTGAGCCAAGTACCGATGCCTTATTGAGACACAGCGGCATCGCGGCGTAGAGGTTAGAAGGTGTAAGGTTATGACAGTAAAACGCTTTATCGCTGGGGCGGTGTGCCCTCGTTGCAGTGAGATGGATAAGATTCGTGCATGGCGCGATGACGACGCTGAAAAGCAATATCGTGAGTGTATCTTATGCGGTTATACGGACGAGCAATCGACCATTGTTCAGGCGCAGCCAACGGAGATTCCAACTCGAGTGAATCAACCGCACAGCAGCGCACCGGATGCCGAAGAAGTTGTAATCAACTTCATTCCAAACCCTGGGATGACCAAGCACTGATTCTTCTTCAACAATATGAAGGTGACTAAAAAACGGGCTTACTTTTACAGTAAGCCCGTTTTTTTATTGCTGTATTTTCTGAACAGAAAACACGAAATTAAGGCTGGGTAAGCCAGAGAATATCCAGTGGCTCGATTGCCACTAACCCAAGCAAGTCAATGTTCTGGTCCGTTAAGAAATCGACAGCAGTGTGTTGTCCAAGAAGATCGCTGAGTGGTTTCGCAAGCGAAACGCGGTGTTCGCTCAAGTTGGCAATGACCAATAAGGTATGTTCGCCTGACGTTCGCTTAAACGCAAACAGATGTTCGCTGTTGAGTGACATCAGTTCAAATTGGGTTGCACCAAAAATCGGATTGGCTTTGCGTATTTGAATCATGTCTCGAATTAACCGAGCGATTTTACCTTGCGGCGCTGAAAGGTCTTCGGCCAGTTTGAAATCTTGTTGTGTAATTTTTTTACGATGCACCCAGCGGCTGTCGTCGACTTTTGTTGTGTCGCTAAGGTAGTCATTGTTATTGAGTACGCCAAGGTCATCGCCTTGGTACAGCAGCGGAATCCCTGGCATGGCGAAGTTAATACCGTTCAACAGACGGATGCGCATCAGAGCATGATCGAGTAACACGGGGTCGTTGGCTTGTACGGCTTTTTCAACACCTGCGAGGGATGCTAGGGTGCCGCACACTCGGCAGTCGCCATTGACGGGGTTTTCTTGAAAAGGTACGCCTGCAGCGAAAGATCCGTCAAATTGACCTGTATAGAATTGGTTTAAGAACTGTCGATGACCGTGACCGTTTATGCCCAACCGCTCAGAAATTGCATCGTCCCATAACCAGCCGATGTCGTCGTGACAGCGTATGTAGTTTACCCAAGTCGTGTGTTTCGGAATTTGAAAGCTGCGTTCCAGGGATTGATACAATAGCGACGTTTTTCGTGTCGCTAGACTTTCCCATAATAACGCCATCATCAAAGGGTTATACGATAAGGTGCATTCATCGGCGCCTATGTATTTGTTGACTTCATCTGGGTGTACGATGGCTTCTGACTTGAATACCACCTGCGGCGCTGCGATGTCTAAGCACGCCTTGAAGGCTTTGATGAGGTTGTGTGCTTTGGGTAGATTTTCGCATACGGTGCCTTTTTCTTTCCACACGAATGCCAGCGCGTCGAGCCGTAACACGTCGCATCCGTTTAATACCAAGTGCAGCATTTCATCCACAACGGCCACAAAGACCGCGGGATTTGTATAGTTTAAATCCCATTGGAATGAATTAAAGGTAGTCCAAACGTGGCTGTTGAGCTTAGGGTAATGGGTGAAGCTTCCACGACGTACTTGGGGGAAAATTTCGCGTACAGTGCGGTTGTATTCAGCGGCTTCATCTTCGCCTAAAAAATAATAATATTCCTGGTACTCTTTGTCTCCCGATTGCGCTGCTTGCGCCCATCGGTGTTCGTCTGACGTGTGGTTGAAGACAAAATCCAGCACCATACGAATGCCTTTTTTATGTAAGGCGGATGCGAGATTTTTTAGATCTTTGTTGGTGCCAAGGGTGGGCGCGACGGTTCTGTAATCAGAAATGGCATAACCACCGTCACTGTTCCCTTCAGGTGATAAATACAATGGCATTAAGTGAACATAATTCACGCCCAGCGACTCAAAGTAGGGGATTTTTTCGATCAATGAATTTAAGTCATCGGCCAACAAGTCGACATACACGGCAATGCCGACGTTTTTATTCGATTCAAACCAAAATTCGGATTTATCTTTTATTTGAGCGGGACGCTTTTTTTTCTGAAAGTCGATAAACGATTGCAATAACATTTTTAGGTGATAGTGCAAATCGAAACAATGACCATAGAGTGGGAACAGTTGTTCGAACAGCGCGGGGAAATGAAGAGTAAACCGTTGCTCATAGGTCAACTTTTGTTGCACGGTGAGCTGGCTGAAATCCAATTCCAATAAAAGACGCTGCTGTGTTTTTTGTGCTTCGAAAGCGACATCCAGAGCCATGTTTTTTGCCTTTTTTCGAGGCTCGTGATGATTCACGAGCATGAGTTATTGTTACCGAGAGAAGCGCGTTAGGCCAAAAAGTTAGGGTGGAAAGGTCACTTTCAAGACAGGGTTGAGACGCTTTATTTTCCAGTGAGAAAACGTAGCGTAAGGCGTATGACGGGTCAATATGGGGGCGTTCTAAATAATGACTTAATTTATGAGGCGTCGCGTCGTCCCATAAATTAAGTGTTTGTCTTTAAGCTTAAGAGAAATCGAAAGCCAACACTAGGGCCGATGATGCGCGTAGCCGCTGCCAATGGCGCTGAAAGGCATGTCTAGGTGCAACTCCGGCACTTGCAAACCCAGCCAAGTGGGGAAGGTGTTGCTGTTAGGGCCCGGAAACACCGTATATTCATTCGCCCAAGGATAGCGCTTAAC